>JAADFY010000243.1 GCA_013152625.1 Alphaproteobacteria bacterium | reverse complement strand
CGCTGGCGATTTTCCAGCATATTGCCGCCCGGCCCAGCCAGTTCCGTTTTTGCGGCCTTGGCGCGTTTGAAGGGGCTATTGCGGGGCTGGAACAAAGCGCCGCGCCGGTTCGTGTGTTGGCCGATCTGGTGTTGGAAATTGCTGAAAGCCTGCCCGCCGAGGCCATGAAAGGTCTGGATGAGTTCATTCTTTCCGGCGGCGGTTCGGCTTACTTTGACATTATTGCCGAGCGGTTCAAAACCCTTCGCCTGCCGGTGCCGGTGCGGGTTTTATTGCGCAGCGGTTGTTATGTCACCAACGATCACGGCGCTTACCGGAGCTTGCAGGAGCAGGCACGGCGCGACCCCGACCGCCACTGGCACGGAAAATTCCGGCCCGCCCTTGAGGTCTGGTCTTACGTGCAGTCCCTGCCCGAGCCGGGGTTGGGGTTTCTTACCATGGGCAAACGCGACGTGCCCTATGATGCCGGCCTGCCGGGGCCCATCAAGCGTTACAGGCCCGGCACCGGGTTTGTTGAGGTGGGGGAAAGCGAGATTTTTTCCACCAACGATCAGCACGCTTTTGTTCGCCTGGGGGCCGGTGCCGACTGGCACATCGGCGACATGATCTGCTCGGGCATATCCCACCCGTGCACGGCTTTTGACAAATGGCGGTTCATTCCCGTCGTCAACGACGATTATGACGTGGTCGACGGCCTGCTGACCTATTTCTAGAATTTTGATTTCAGGGCAGAGTTCAAGGAACGAATTTGGCCGGATAAATATGCTGGACGGCATCTGATTGACGGTTGGCAAGGTTGGCATAGATTCGGGGCAGCACCTGTCCCATCCAGTCGGCGGTATCCACCACGAACCCGGGCCGGTCCGAATCCAGGGCAAAGGCGTAAATCCTGGTCTTTTTGACCGCCCACCGGGCAATGAGGTCGTGCCAGTCCCGGTGCATATAGCCGCATATCAGATCGGGCTGGAATTCAGCGATCGCACCCTGAAGCGCCGAAGTGTCGCCAGCCGCTGCCTCCTGATTGACACGGATGATCTTTGTTACGGCGCCCGGGTCGTTGCCGGCATGGGCTACTTCGAACCCCGTGCGCCGGGCCGCCTGTTCCGGCGAGACGATCTGAGAATCAAGATACAGGTATTTCAGGTTTTGACCCTGAAAGCGGTCGAACATGTCGTGAAATGGCGAGGCGAAATCCAGCCGAAAACTGTGCTGGGGCATATTGTCTTTAAGGACATCGATCAGATTGACCTGGCTGGAGGTCGCCATCAGGCCGGCGGTGTCGGTTTCCTCGGTGATCCCGGTCAGGATCACCGCATCGAGGGCGTCCCAGATGTTGGTGGGCATGGATTTGTGGGTAAAACTGCCTAAAATGAACTCGTGCCCGTCGGACACCACGCCCTTTTCGATGGCCACGACCATTCTGGTGTAAAAGGCATTGTTGAAGATACCGCCGCCGACAATATCGCGATTGTAAAAAAACCCGATTCGCCAATAGGCCTCGGCCCAGGGGGTTTTGACCAGAAACGAGCCCTTGCCCACCTGGCGGCGAATGATTCCGTCCGCCTCAAGGTCTTTGAGGGTCTTGATCACGGTGATCAGCGAAAATTCGCAAAACTTGATGATCTCGTTTTGCGATTCGATCTTGTCCCCGGGCCGGGACCCTCTTGTTTTCCATCGCCGGAAAAGTGTATCGCGCAACTGCAGATGGCGGGGGGCGAGATGTTTGTTCAAACCGGTACTTCCCATGACATCTGACGGGCGGTGATTCCGCCGTCGATATACAGCATCTGGCCGGTTATGTAGCCCGCCTGCGGTGAGGCGAGAAACACCGCCGCCCCGGCGATATCGTTTGGTTCGCCGATCCGGCCAAGCGGGATCTGGGCCCGCAGCACCTTGCGCACCCCCGGCTGGTCCAGCCCCGGCCCGGTCAATGGCGTTTCCACGATGCCGGGCCCGATCCCGTTGACCCGGATGCCGCGCCCGGCCAGCGAAACGGCCAGCGATCGAACCATCATTAAAACGGCCCCTTTTGTGCTGTCATAAATGACGCTGTTTTTTTCCGCGACACGGGAATTGGTCGAACCGATGCAAATGATCGAAGCGCCCGTCCGGTCCGGTTTCGTATTGGCGAGTTCTGGCTGGGCGGCGAAGGTTTGGGCGGCAAAAAGATAACCCTTCACATTCAGATCGAAAGCGCCGTCGAACATGGTTTCGTCAAGGCCACCAAATTCGGCATCGGTGAACCGGCCCGCATTGTTGACCAGCGTGTCCAGGGGCCCAAGTTTTGCCACCGCCTCATGGATCAGCGCCCGTGCGCCCGCCGGTGTTGACAGATCGGCGCGGACAAAATGACATTCGGTCAATGCCCCCAGTTTTTCCGCCGCCCCCGTGTCCGCCTCGTTGGAATTGATCACCAGGCGGGCGCCGTTTTTGGCAAAAGCCTCAGCGATTGCGTAGCCAATTCCGTGGGTTGAGCCCGTCACACAGACCGCCGGCTGGGGCATTTGAGAACCCTTGAACAATTTCATTTACATCGTTAATATGATAACATACTAGGGCCGGGAAACTCATGCAAGCCAAACAAAAGTGGACCAACGTTTCAATCGTTACGCCGCACGGTGTGGTCCGCAAAGATCTGGCCGTTGAAGGCGACCGGATTTCGACCCTCATCGAGCCGGGTACATCCACCGGTTCGGACTGGGAAACAAAGGATGGCGGTGGCCGGATCGTTTTCCCCGGCATGCTCGATATTCTCCAGCATGGCTTTGATGTCAATTTCTATCATGAGCCGACCCCCGGCTGTGTGGCGAGCAGTTCCGCGTTGCTTCCCGCCCATGGCGTGACCGGATTTTTGCCCTCGATCGGGTCTTTGCCGCCGGGGGAAATCATCGGCGTTCTGGCCGATCTGGCCGGCCAGTGCGGTGAGGCCAAAGGCGCCCGCGCCCTTGGTGTTCATTCCGAAGGCCCCTGTTTTGGCGCGCCGGGGGCCCATAACCCGAAAAACCTGCAATTGCCCACGCTTGCCCTTGCCGATGAGATGCTCAAAGCCACGGGCGGAAAATTGAGCGCGGTCACCATCGCTCCCGAGCTTGAAGGCGCCGAGGCGTTCATCAAGCTCATGAAACAGTCCGGCGTTTCGGTACACCTCGGCCATTCCCAGGCCCTGGCCGACAATGTTTCGCGTTATGTGTCCTGGGGCATTGATGCGGTCACCCACATGTATAATGTCACCCGCGCCCTGCCCCCCGATGACAGCGGCGTGCATGTGTTTTCCCTGCCCGATGCGCTGCTGGCCGAGCCCGATCTTGCCCTCGGCCTGATTTGCGATGGCATTCATGTGCATCCCAAGCTGGTCGCGCTTTTGGCGCAATTGCCCCCCTCCCGGCTGTTTCTGGAAACCGATTCCATCAAATATGCCGGCCGTGACGGAGCCCGTTTTGAAGCCTGGCCCGGCTATTGGGTCACCAGTGAAAAGGGCAACGCGGTAAAGGACGACAATGGTGGCCTGTGCGGTTCTTCGCTGACCTCCCACGAAGCCATGCTCAATTTCATCGAATTTACCGGCGCCGATCTGACCCGCGCCGCTATCGCCAGCGCCCTGATCCCCGCCCGCATCATCGGACGGGACCGGGACATGGGTTCCATCGAGCCGGGCAAGCTCGCCGATTTTACACTTCTCGACCCCGAGACGCTTGCAGTCACCGCCACCTATGTTGGCGGCCGGCCGGTCTTTGAGCGCGCGCCGTGATCACCGCCGACGACAAACCCTTGCGCTATAATGAAGGTGGCAATGTCCATATGGACTTTCACGGCGCCACCGACACCACCATCGAATTCATCATCAAACACTATGGCATTGGCGTCATGGACAAGATTTTCGCCCGGGTGGGAAAAGAGGTTTATGCCGATATCCGCCGCCACCTGATGGCGGGCAATGCCGGTGAGCTGGTCAAGCACTGGCGGCACTTTTTTGACCGCGAGGGCGCCGACTACGACATCGAAATCGATGACGACCGGATCGTTCTTACCGTGCGGCACTGCCCCGCCTATCATCATGTGCAAAAAATCACCGGGCAGGTCTCCGATCATTTCTGTGATCAGACCATTAAAACCAACCAGGCACTGGCGGAAGGCGGCCCCTTTTCCATTGAAACCGAGATCACCGGCCCCGGCGCCTGCCGCCAGATCATCGCGAAACGCCCAGCACGCTCATGATCCCCTCCGATCACTTCACACGGTTCTATAATGAGGTTTTCAAATTTCTGGAAAGCCAGGGGGAAGCCGCGTTGCAGGCCTATTGGCTGGCTATCAGCGAAAATCAGGATCGCCACACGCTGGACCTGTTCCGCGAAAAGGGCCTTGCGGGAATGCGCGACTATTGGGAGCATATCCGGATCGAGGAAAACTGTGATCTCGATCTCGAGCTGTTCGAGGACCGGCTTGAACTGCGCATGAATGCCTGCCCCAGTCTGGGCAAGGTGATGGACAATGATGCCACCGCCATGGACCGCTATTGCGATCATTGCGCGGGCTGGATCGGGCCGATCATGGACAAGCTGGGCTATCACCTTGTCTATGACGTCATCGACCGCAAAAAACCGCAATGTTTCATGCAGATTTTCAAGGACCCGGAACAAGCACTCGCTGCCGAGAAAAAAGCAAAACTGCTTATGGGTTGGCCGGGCCGGGCCAAAAACTGACACCGTTCGCCACGTGGCGTCACAACAAGGGCAATTCCCATGCACATCGTTGAAACCGGCTTTATCAGCCGCGCCGAGCCGCACACCAATCGGGCCTGCCTGACATTTTCGACCCTTACCCCCCTGTCGGACGGCACGCTTATGGCCACGGCACGGGCCGGCAATGACAAGGACAGCGACCATGAGCTGATCGAATTTTACCGCTCAGACGATCACGGCGCCACCTGGGGGGCTCCGGCCACCCCGTTTCGCAATGTGAACGTTCATGGCCGGTCTGGCACGCTAAAACTGTGTTATCTCACCGAGTTAGCCCCCGATCATTTGCTGGCCGCGGCCATGTGGGTGGATCGCACCGCCCACCCCGGCAAGCCCTTGTTCAATGCGAAAACCGAAGGGTGCCTGCCCATGGCCATCCTGCTCGCCACCTCCCATGATCAGGGCCGCACATGGACGGGGTGGCGCTCGGTGGACATGCCGGACGAAATCGGCCCGCCCAGCCTGACCAACCCGATCCTGAGGCTGGCTGACGGGTCGTTGGCCATGAGCATCGAGACCAACAAGCCTTATGATGATGCTTCGAAATGGAAGCAAAAGGCGGTTTTTTTGCGTTCAGACGATCTTGGCCAGACCTGGTCGGAACCGGTCAGCGTTGCCGAAGACCCGGCCGCCCGCATTTTCAACTGGGACCTGCGCTGCGGGGTCGGTCCCGACGGGCGCATCGCAAGTTTTGCCTGGACCTATGACACAAAGACCGAAAAATACCTCAATATCCACCGGCGGATCTCGGCGGATAATGGCCGGACATGGACACCGGCTGCAGATCTCGGTTTTGCCGATCAGGCCGGCCCGCCCGCCATGCTGGCCGATGGTCGCGTGGTTTTAGCCTGGGTGGACCGTTTTGGCGACCGGTGCATTCGCGCCCGCCTTGCCTCGGCCATCGATGCCCCGTTCGATCCGGCAAGCGAAGTCATCATTTACCAGCACCCGCATCCACCCGAAACCGACGCCCGGGATATGGGCGATCTGCTGGCGGGCATGGAATTGTGGGGCTTTGGCCTGCCGTTTGCCACGGTTCTTGGCAATGGCGAAATACTGGTGACGTACTATGCCAACGATTCCGGCGATACTGGTACCATGAGCGCGCGCTGGGCCCGGCTCAAACTTTGATCAACGCGACTTTTCTCGCAGCACCGGCCCCATGACCACGGCCAAAAGCACCAGAAAGGCCCGATGGGGCGTGCCCATTTCCCCGGTGCCATCCAAAAGCTGCAAAACCAGTTCCCGGTCCTTGTGGCCGCTTTGGACAATACCCGACCGTAGCCCCTGCAACGTTTTCAGTACGCTTTCAGCCGCGGCCCGACCGGGTTCGTTTTCGGTTGCCGGCGCTTGTTTTTCCTGCTTTTTATCCTGCTTTTTGACGCGGCGGTTCTTTTCTGCATTGATAGCAGCGAGATGTTTTATCAGTCCGGGCAACCGCCGGCCGGGATATTTTTCCTCACGCCGCCATTCCTGGGCAAACGCGCCCTCCCGGTTCAAAATCTTGGCCAATGCAAGCAAAATCACCTTGGAGCGCGGCTCGTCGGAGATTTTTTCGCTGGAATTATTAAAGGTGCGGTAAAAGCCCAGCAACGGGGCAAAACTTTCCCGGTCCTTCATTTTGCCAAGGGCGGAAACCGCTGCCAGTCGGCAATCCACATCGGCGTCGTTTGCCAGCACCTGCCGGATTTGCGGCAGATACCCGGTGGCGCCAATGTCGCCAATGGTGCGTATGGCCCGGGCCCGCAGCAGCACATTTTTTGAACCCATAAACCGGGCGATTTTTGGCCCACTATCCTTCGCGCCGATCCGCCCCAGGGAGGTCAGCGCCCCATGCTGTAATTCCACCAGCCCGTCATAGACCAGCATATTCTCCAGCGCGGTAACGACCCGCTCGCTTCTGGGCAAATGACCCAGGGCGGCAATTGCTTCGTAACGCACGTCAAAACTGGGGTCGTGCAGTGCATCGAAAAGCTCTTCGCTGGCCAGCATGCTGCGGGCGCCGCCAAACTTGTGGGTCAGGTCCAGCCGGCGCTCTTCCGATGTCTGATGGCCATAGCGGTGCACGCCCCACAAGATGCCAACCGGGTTGCCGGCATAGAACTGGCGCACAAATTCCTTCACCCCGGTGGCCCCTTCCTCGCGCAGCAGGCCATAGGTAATCAGGGAAATCCCGATCACCACCGCGCACAGCATGAACAAGGTTTCATAGCCGCCCAGGGGCACCCCGAGCATGGTCGTCGGGTTCGTTTGCAACCAATAGATTAAAAAACCAGCGCCAAACGTGGCGCTGCCGCCGATGATCCCGTCCACGGAGTAGGCCAGGGCGAGATAGCTTTCTTTCACCTCGCTCGGCACATAATTGAGCAGATAAACGTTCGCGGCGGTAATCGAGGCTCCGAACAGAGCCCCAAAAACCACAAAAATGGCCCCCAGGAACTCGATGGTCACGCCCCCCCCGGCGGGAAGCAGCCCCACCCCCACAAGCGCGATCACCTGGGCGATCTGGGTGGTGATACGCACCCCCCGTGAGCCGTGGCGGTCCACCAGCCATCCGCCGGCAAACGAGCCCATGGCCCCCCCGATCAGAATTAGTGAGCCCATGACCACAAGCTGACCGGCGGGGACAAAAAATTTCTCCCTGAAATAAAGGATCAAAAACAGGTCCACCACCAGAAACACCAGATATTGTGTGCCCGAGGAAACCAGAAACAGGGCGAAATTTTTGTCCCGCAGCGGCGCCGCCAGCGACCGGAACGCCGCCATGCCCCTCGTGTGTTTTGCGCCGGGGCGCCCGCCGGCCAGTCCCAGCAGGCTGAGCGCGCCAAAAATGCCAACCACAATGGCGAATACAAACACGCCATAGAACCGGTCGATCCCCATCTGGGCGTCGAGCCACAGTTTGACCCCATAGGAAACCAGCAACCCCACCGGCAGATAAAACAGCGCCAGCTTGCCGCTGATACTGCCGCGAATGGACCGGGGAATGATTTCCTGCGACCAGGGCACGAAGGCCGCCTCGGCGATGGTGCGGGCCATCGAGAACGCCGCCATGGCCGCAAACAGTATCCAGAATACCGTGTTCAGGTCGGGCAGAAAAAACGGCACAGCCAGGAAAAGCATCAAGAATAAATAGCGGGCCGTAAAGGCCACGGTTGCCACCCGTTTGCTGCCAAAGCGCATGATCAGCGGTAAGAAGGCGATACCGAATACCTGAAAAAACGGCATCATGCCGCCTAAAATACCGATCCGGTCCGACCCGAAGCCCAATTCGGTTAAAAACAGGGTGAACGGCGCCCCGACCGCGGTCAGAATGGCGGCGCCGGTGAGCATGGAAAACCCGTAAAGAAACGGCAGGCGGCGGATCCTGTCGTAATCCGTGGTGCCCGGACCGTTCAAATCTGGTTCGGCCATTTTTGCCACTCCCGGGCGCTCTTTCAGAGTTCGAGAAGATATCCCTTGATCACATACTGGCAGTTTTCCACCGCCCAGCACGCACCAAGTATTCTCTTATCCGGCAACCCCAGCAGGGACGGCTGCCCGAACTTCAGACTGGCAAACTGGGCGCGAATGTCTTCGGTTTGACTGCCCATGGCCTCGTTTTCGAACAGATTGATCTCTTGCACAACCCGAAACCGGGCGCCGGTGGTGTCTACCTCCCGCACCCACAGGCCCACCGGGCTTTCACGGTGGGCATGAATGGTCAGGATCGTCTCGCCCCCCAGCCACATCAGATTCGACGCCTGGCCGTGCACCTTTGTGTCCACCGCCGCGCCGAAGGTTTCGCCGCCATCGCGGGAAAAGACGATGTGGTTGGTCAGATTGCGTTTGTTTTTGGCGTCATAGGCCCAGAACAAAACCGCCACCTGCCCCGGTGCCATTTCGCACAACCGGCATTCCCACGGGGCAATCTGCCCGCCCGGTGAATTGAAGAACTCCGACAGCTTGCCCCAGCTCGCACCTCCATCATCACTATAAACGATCCAGCCCGAATGCCCCCCCGGCCCGAGGTGAAACGGAGCCGCGGCGCCAAGAATTCGCCCCGACGCCAGCTGAATGCACGGGCCTGACATTTCCAGGGGCGCGCCGCCAATATCCATGTGCCGGGGCACTTCCCAGCTTGCCCCGTTATCGAGCGACCGGGCGACCATGTTTTTCAGCTCCAGCAGTTCAAACGTTTCGGGGTCAACAATGGGGGTGAGCGCATCGGGCCGCACGAAAACATAGCCCGTGGCCAGCAATGTCCCGTCCGCCAGCGCCAAGGGCTTGAAACTCTCCGATTGCTCAAGAGGGGCATAGACATGGTCGTGCATCCGGTGCGGCGCCTCCCAGCTTTGCCCCCCATCGCTGCTTTTGCTTACCCACATCCGCCGGTCGGCTGAATCAAACGCCTGACCCATGGAAAACATGGCCAGCAGATCACCGTCGGGCAGGCAAACGATGCCGGCAAAACATGCCTGCCGGCTGACCAGCAGCGGGTCAGGATTTTCATAGATCGTTACTTCATGGATGAGCTTCATAATTTTTGTGTTTCCTCTCAGGCAAATGGTTTGGACCAGCGGCGGTATGCCCCCGGTGACATGGCGCGGGATTTCTTGAACGCTGCCGAAAATGTCGCCCCGTGACGGTAGCCGATCTGCGCGGCAATCTGGCTTTGGGTAAACCCCGTGGTTGCCAGCAGTTCCTCAGCCCGGCTCAAGCGAAGATCGCGCAAAAATTCGCCCGCCGGGGTTTTGAATGCCGTGCGGTGCAGGGCGCGAAACCCGCTTTCATTTATGCCGATCAGTGCCGCCACGTCGCACAGCGTGCGCATGTCCGCCAATTTTTCACCCGCCAGCTCCCACGCTGCGGTCAGCCGGTCATCCCGGTCCGGCGCCGCGGCGGTTTTATGGCGATCGGGGAAATCAAACCCATCGAGAATGGCGGCCAACAGGCGCTGCCGACGGCCGGTATTTCCCCCATGGCTGCCCCGGGCAAGGTGCATGGCCAGCCGGACCATGTTTTGCACATGGAGGCGTTCGCGTTCCCCCACCACCTGATAGCCCGGCCCGAAAAATGCCGGATCGTATGCCCCCCCATAGGCAAAATGGCACACCGAGGCCGTCGCGAACGTCCCCCGTGCATGCCCGGCAAACCGGGTGCCGGGCAGGATCAGCACCCCGGCTGGCGCCACAAGCTCGATCCCATCATCCAAAGCGGCAAAATGCACCTCAACACTGCCTTCATGTATCCACAGCAAATCATGGTACGGCCATTGCACCGGTCCGATCCGCATTCTTTTGTCGACGCGACCGAACTGATGGGTCTTAAGGTCAAGTCTTGCCGAATCTATTTCTTTATTCATACAAAATGCCTGTGATTTTCACTTGCAAATATCGATATTCCTATAAGTTCGTCGATCTGCGTACAAGACAAATACCGCCCGCCGGGTTTGACTTGGGTTTCGCACCGCAGCCCTTAAAAGGACCAAAAATGACCTCCACCGCATCCCCCGGCACCTCGAGCACCGCCCGCAAGGATTTCGACCGCGATGGCTACATCGCCATCCAACCCCTGTTCGATGCCGAAAAAATGAAGGAAATCAACGCTGAACTCGATCGCTTCATTGGCGAATGCGTGCCCCGGATGAGCCGGGCCGAGGTGTATTACGAAGACATCAATGACCCGGACAGCATCAAACAGATGATGAACATGAACGACCACGATGCTTATTTTCGAAATCTGGTCGAAAACGGCCCGGTGCGCCAACTGGCCGAAACCGTCCTGGGCGAGGCGGTCAAGCCGGCGAACGTGGAGTATTTCAACAAACCCCCCGGTATTGGCCAGCCGACACCGGCCCATCAGGATGGCTATTTCTTTCACCTGACGCCTTCGAGCGCGGTGACCGGCTGGCTGGCCCTTGAGGAGGTCGACCATGAAAACGGCTGCCTGCATTATGTGCGCGGTTCCCACAAGAGTTCCGGTTTCCGCCCCCATGCCCGCTCCAAGGTGCTCGGGTTTTCCCAAGGCATGACCGACTTTGGCACCCCCGAGGACAAGGCCGATACCGTCAGCTTTCCGTGCGGTGGGGGCACCTTGCTCATGCATCACGCAAAAACCATTCATTGGGCCGGCGCCAACCGGTCTAAAACCCGCTCGCGGCGCGCCCTTGGCTTTATCTATTTCGCCAAAAGCGCCAAAAACGACAAGGCCGCCCGCGCCGCCTATCAGGCCAAACTGGACGCCGATCTGAAAGAAGCCAATAAGATCTGACCCCATTGGGGGCCCGTTGCGCTTCTGACGGCGAGCCGGCGCCGTTCAGGGCGCACCAAGGTGTTTTCCGGTCAGTTTCCGATAGGGCAGTGTCCCAAGGTTGGAGGTGCACAGCCCGGTGCTATCCACATAATAGCTCGCCCCGGCAATCGGGTCGTAGGCATCCTTGTGGGAAACGGCGGCCTTGATGATCACAAACCGGGCCATTTCCGGCTCGATCCCCTGGGAATGGAGCTGCCCAAGGTCCATGGGCGGGATTTTCCGGCTGGTCAAAAGGATTGTCGCCTGGCCGTTTTTGATCACGGCGCAGGGGCCCATTTCGATCCGGGTGCCCATCATCGAGGCCAGGTGTGAACGCCTGTTTTCCAATTCGAACCGGCCGTCGGAGAGATGTTGGACCGTTGCTCGGATCGCTACCGGCCGGCCATGATGGGCATCGGTCTTTGCCCCGATCTCCAGCGACACATCAGCCCCCTTTCCAGCGGCATGACATTGTGCGGCAGCCTGGGGATCGTTGATAATGGCAACTATATTTGTCCGTCCCGAGGCCAGTAGCGGCGCGAGAATGCCGGTGCCGTCCCCCGGTGTTCCCCCCCCGATATTGTCCGCCGGTTCGATCAAAAGGATCGGGCCGGCAACCTCGGGCCCGGCATCGATTTGCGCCAATACGGTGTCCAGCGATGCTTCTTGCGGATACGCCGCGCCCAGATGGCCTTCCAGCACCTCCGCCAGTTCGCGCAAATAGCCATTTGCCACCTCCGCGTCGCCCCGGGTGCAGCAATTGAGCGAGAACCCGCAATCGGCAATATCGGCATAGGCGTAACCGCCCATGACATTGATGGATAATATGTCCCGGTCCTCTGCCTCAATGGCCCGGGCCCGGGCCAGAACCGCTTTCATCGGGTTGGCGGCGGTGCCAAGCCCGGTGGGGGGTATGACAAAACGCGTGCCCAAATGATGCTGGCTCACCCGCTCGCCGGCCATCAGCCGGTCCAACATGGTGGCAGCCTGCACCGCCGCGTCGCGAGCGTCGGAATGGGGGTTCTTCCGGTAGGCATACAGGCAGGTGCTGAAGTCGGTCATGTCGCGGGAAATATTCCCATGCAG
>JAADFY010000242.1:1061-13390 GCA_013152625.1 Alphaproteobacteria bacterium | reverse complement strand
GAAAGAACTCCTCGGTTGGCCATTTATACAAGCCAGACTCTCAATGAGGACGGAGCGGCGCAAGCGCCGCGCGTCGGAGCCGGTGAGCACTTGCGAACTCGGCGTGAGAGGAAAAAAGAGCCCCGTGAGACAAAAAACTGGATCACCCGGACAAGCCGTGTGATGACAGGTGGGAGCGATGTGCGAACCTCCAAGAGCCAAAGAACTCCTCGGTTGGGGTTGGCCATTTATACATGCCCGGCTCTCAACGAGGACGGAGCGGCCCTTCAGGCCGCCCCGCGGAGGCCGGGGCATCGCCCCGAATGGCCGTGAGCGAAAAAAAGAGCGCAGCTACTCGGCGTGAGGCAAAAAAAGACCCGGCATGAACCGGGTCTTTCTTTAATTGGTCATGGATGGAGTTCAGGCCGATTTCTGACTGTCGTCATCGTCCTTGACCTCTTCGAACTCCGCATCCACCACATCATCGGCACCGGCCTCATCGGCTTCCGCGTCAGCCTCCGCCTCCGCCTGTTGCGCTTTGTACATGGCTTCGCCCAGTTTCATCGAGGCCTGCACCAGGGTGCCGGTTTTTTCCTTGATCGGGTCAAGTTCTTCGCCTTCCAGCGCCGTTTTAAGCGCTTCGATCGCGTCTTCGATGGCCGTGCGGTCGGCGCCATCCAGCTTTGCTGCGTGTTCTTTCATCGAGCTTTCGGTCGAGTGAATGGCCGCTTCGGCCTGATTGCGCGCTTCGGCGGTCGCCCGGCGGCCCTTGTCTGCCTCGGCATTCGCTTCGGCATCTTTGACCATACCGTCGATATCTTCCTCGGAAAGTCCGCCCGAGGCCTGAATGCGGATTTGCTGTTCCTTGCCGGTGCCCTTGTCCTTGGCCGACACATTGACAATGCCGTTCGCGTCGATATCGAAGGTCACCTCCACCTGGGGCACGCCCCGGGGTGAGGGGGGAATACCCACCAGATCAAACTGGCCGAGGATTTTGTTGTCCGAAGCCATTTCACGCTCACCCTGAAACACCCGGATGGTCACCGCCGACTGATTATCCTCGGCGGTGGAAAAGGTCTGGCCTTTTTTGGTGGGAATGGTGGTGTTGCGCTCGATCAGGCGGGTAAACACGCCGCCCAGAGTTTCAATGCCCAGCGACAGGGGCGTCACATCAAGCAAAAGCACGTCTTTTACGTCCCCCTGCAGGACTCCGGCCTGAATGGCGGCGCCCAGGGCAACCACTTCGTCGGGATTGACCCCCTTGTGGGGTTCCTTACCGAAAAATTCCTTGACCGTTTCCTGAACCCGGGGCATGCGGGTCATGCCGCCCACCAGAACGATTTCGTCGATTTCGCTGGCCGAAAGGCCGGCATCTTTAAGCGCCGATTTGCACGGTCCCACGGTGCGCTTGATCAGCGCCTCCACGAGACTTTCCAGTTTGGCCCTTGTCAGTTTGAGCTGCAAATGTTTGGGGCCGGATTTGTCGGCGGTAATGAACGGTAAATTGACCTCGGTCTGGGTGGCCGAAGAAAGCTCGATCTTGGCTTTTTCAGCCGCTTCTTTGAGCCGCTGCAGAGCCAGCTTGTCCGAGCGCAGATCAATGCCCTGCTCTTTTTTGAACTCGTCGGCCAGATAGTCCACCAGCCGCATGTCAAAATCTTCACCGCCAAGGAACGTATCGCCATTGGTGGATTTGACCTCGAACACCCCGTCGCCGATCTCAAGGATCGAAACGTCGAACGTGCCGCCGCCAAGATCATAAACGGCAATGATGCCGCCTTCTTTTTTATCCAGTCCGTAGGCGAGAGCCGCCGCGGTGGGTTCGTTGATGATGCGCATGACCTCAAGGCCGGCGATCTTGCCCGCGTCCTTGGTGGCCTGGCGCTGGCTGTCATTGAAATAGGCCGGCACGGTGATGACCGCCTGGGTGACGGTTTCGCCGAGGAAACTTTCCGCGGTTTCCTTCATTTTTTGCAAAATGAACGCAGAAACCTGCGAAGGCGAGTATTTCTCGCCCCGGGCTTCCACCCAGGCATCGCCGTTGTCGGCTTTGACGATCTTGTAGGGGACCAGTTTTTTGTCCTTGGTCACCATGGGATCGTTATAGCGCCTCCCGATCAGCCGCTTGATGGCGAACAGGGTGTTTTCCGGGTTGGTTACCGCCTGCCGCTTGGCCGGTTGACCCACCAGCCGTTCGTCTTCTGTCATCGCGACCATGGACGGGGTTGTGCGCCCGCCCTCAGCATTTTCAATGACCCTGGCTTCCTTGCCGTCCATAATAGCGACGCACGAATTGGTGGTACCAAGGTCGATACCAATGACTTTAGCCATATCTGAATACTACCTCTTGCTCGGCGGGCCCGCCAAGGACCCCGCGCACGGCAGTCCTCAAATCGGTGTTAAGAAGCCGTCGGGGCCCCACTCTTTGCTAATGACCACTCCGAAGCGGGAGCGTTGGCCGCTATATAAGGACCACCGCCATACCCTTCAAGCGCCAAATTGTTACATTTTCGGGGCAAAAGTTGCTTGTGGGGAGAATTTCCGTTGGCAATGTGTCGGCGGGAAGGGGAAACAGAGCCGCCTTTACCTCTGAACCTGAGCTTAGCGAGCTTCAACGCGAGCCGGCGCGACGGCGAGGTGCGAGCCACTATGCTCGCAGCCGCCATTAAAGAATCCGCCCCTCGGAGCCGGTGAGCAATGGCGAACTGCCGTGAGGCAAAAAAGAGCCCCGTGAGACAAAAAAAGAGTAATCCCTGCCGGTCAGAGTTCGACAAAGCGCCTTGGAAATCAGAATTCAGGCGTTTTTGTCAACATTTGAACCGGAACCTGCCTTTGCCGCACCTGATTTGCTTTGTGCGGCCTCGTCCTTTGATTTGGCTCCGTCTGCGGCATCGGTCTTTGTTTCCGGCTTGGATTGGGATGTCGCTTCGGGGCTGTCGGTGCCATTTGGCGTGGCGCCGGGGTCCTGTTTTGGTCCGCCCCGGGCAACCGCCACCATGGCCGGGCGCAAAATGCGCGAACCGATAACGAAACCGGCCTGCACCACTTCGCTGACGGTGCCGTCGGGTACGGAGGTATCCGGCACTTCAAACATCGCCTGATGAAAATTGGGGTCGAACCGTTCGCCCTGTGGGTCGATCCGGGTGACCCCGTTTTTCTCCATTAAGCGCACCATTTCCCTGTCGGTCATTTCCATGCCGTCAATGAGTGCTTTTAAGGTGCCTTTGGCCTTGGACCGTTCGCCCTCGGGCAAAACCATGATGGCCCGGGAGAGATTGTCGGAGGCCACCAGCATGTCCCGTGCAAACGAGGCGATGGCGAACTGGCGTGTTTCGCGTAATTCCCGTTCTGTGCGCTTGCGCAGATTTTCCATGTCGGCTGCCGCCCGGAGCAGCCGCTCTTTGAGCTCAGCGTTTTCGCTCTCCATCAGGGCCAGGGACATCAGCAGCGGGTCGGCGGAAAGCTCGCTCTGGTCGCCGTTTGCCATTTCGTCCTCACCGGTCGGCGGGATATCGGTATCAGGCGATTTGGTTTGCTTGGGCTTTTTGCTCATGGGTTCACTCTTGGCAGTTGGCTGGCTTGGCAGTTGGCAGATTTGGCAGTTGGCAAATTTGGGCAGTAGGTCGGCTTGGGCTATAGGGCGGCTTGGGCAGGTGGGCGGTTGGCCACCCGCTAATATCACTTCACGGGCAGGACATGAAATCGTTCGCCCCGCATATCGAACAGATGGCGGCCAATTTCAAGCGGTTGATCCTGGCAATATTATCGCCGATGGCGGCGTCCGATCAGTTCAGTCACCACGTTGGCGGTAAAATCGACCACCGGAACAATGCGCGAATAATTCAGTCTTGTCGGCCCGATAACACCAACGGCCCCCACCACATTTTCCCCTGTGTCGCGGAACGGGCTTAAAATTACCGATGAGCCGGACAGGGAAAACAGTTTATTTTCCGAACCGATGAAAATTCGCACCCCTTGCGCGTTTTCGGTCTGTGATAGCAGATCGAGTATTCCCCGCTTGCTTTCCAGTTCATCAAACAGCTGGCGGACCCGGTCCAGATCCTCCGAGGCCATGGCGTCATCGATCAGGTTGGCTCGCCCGCGCACGATCAGGGTAGGGGAGCGTTCGCCGCCACTGGAAAGAGTGGCCAGTCCGGCCTTCACCAGCCCGGCGGTCAGGGAATCCAGTTCCGCTTCCTGTGCTGCCCGCTGGCCCTCGAATTGCTCACGCGCCTCGGCCAGTGTTCGCCCCACAATGTGGTGACTGAGAAAGTTTGATGCCCGGACCAGGGCGCCCGCTTCCAGCCCCGGCGGCAGATCAAACACCCGGTTTTCCACATGCCCGTCGGCGCTGACCAGAACCGCCATTGCCGTGCTCGCATCGAGACGGACAAATTCGATATGGCGCAGCGCCGCATCGGATTTTGCCGCGATCACCAGCCCCGCCCCATGGCTGAGCCCGGAAAGAACCTGGCTGGCTTCCTCAAGCAATTCCTCAATATTGCCGCCGGTGGCCGAACCTTCGATCTGTTTGGTGATCCGGGTGCGTTCGGCGGGGTTGACCGCCCCCAGTTCGAGCATGGCGTCAACGAAAAACCGCAACCCCTGTTCGGTGGGGGCGCGGCCTGCTGAGGTATGGGGTGCTGCAATGAGACCCAGATCCTCCAGATCGGCCATTACGTTACGCACCGAGGCCGGCGACAGGGATGTATCGAGCAGGCGCGAGAGCTGGCGCGAGCCCACCGGTTCACCGGTATCGAGATATCGCTGCACAAGACGGCGGAATATTTCCTGTGAGCGCGCATTTAACGCGCCCAGAAAATCCCCGCCCTGATTATTTTCTTTGTTCAATTTAGCGCCTATCTGCAACTGGTCCCAGTATAGACCAATCGGGCCGGGTTGCGAATCACCCCCGGTTGGCGCCCGACCGGCTGGCGCTCAACCGGTTGGGGTTCAAATGTGGCCGCCTTGCGGCTTGGCTTTACCCCGGGCGGCTTTGCGTTTAGGTCAGGCCTTCTTTTTTGTTATTTCCCGCCCGGTCAGAGGATAGATATGCGCCCATCCAAAAGAGCGCCCGATCAGTTGCGCTCCATAAAACTCGAACGCCACGTCAGCCCCTATGCCGAGGGGTCGTGTCTCATTTGTTGCGGTAATACCCAGGTACTGTGCACCGCCAGCGTCGAAACCACGCTTCCCCACTGGCGCCGGGGCATGGGGCTTGGGTGGGTGACGGCCGAATATGGCATGCTGCCCCGGGCGACCGGCACCCGCATGCGCCGGGAGGCCGCAATCGGCAAACAATCGGGCCGAACCCAGGAAATTCAACGCCTCATCGGCCGCTCCCTGCGCGCCGTGGTGGACATGAAGGCCCTGGGCGAAAACCAGATCACCATCGACTGCGATGTTTTGCAGGCCGATGGCGGCACCCGCACCGCGGCAATTACCGGCGCTTTTGTCGCCCTTAGCGATGCCATTGGCTGGCTGGCGGCCCGGGACCTGTGCTCAAAGTCGGCCCTGCGTGATCATCTGGCGGCGGTTTCCTGCGGAATTTATCGCGATCAGGCGGTTCTCGATCTTGACTATGCCGAAGATAGTGACGCCCAGACCGACGCCAATTTCGTCATGACCGGGGGTGGTGATTTTGTTGAAATTCAAGGCACTGCCGAAGCCAAGCCCTTTTCAGCCGCCGAGCTGGGCGAAATGATCACATTGGCCCAAAAAGGCATCGGTGAGCTGATAGAAGTGCAAAAATCCGTTCTGGAGGCACCGCAAAAATAGTGCCCATGCAAAAGCTTGCCCCTGGCCAGACCGTAATTCTTGCCACCCATAATGCGGGCAAGCTGGCCGAATTGCGATCGCTTCTGACCCCTTTCGGGTTAAAGCTGCCCTCGGCGGGTGAACGCAATTTACCGGCGCCCGACGAGACCGGTACAACCTTCGCCGAAAACGCCACCCTTAAAGCAGTGTTTGCCGCCAGAGCCAGCGGCCTGACAGCCCTGGCCGATGATTCGGGCCTGTGCGTGGATGCACTTGATGGCGCTCCGGGCATCGATACTGCCTTGTGGGGTGGCCCCGAGCGCAACTGGGACAATGCCATGATCAGGGTGCATCTTGGCCTTGTCGAAAAAGGCGCCACCGGCCCGGATGCGCGCCGGGCCGAGTTTGTGGCCTGCCTGTGTCTGGCCACCCCCCAAGGCGCATGTGCCACGTTCGAGGGTCGGGTGGCGGGAACCCTGATCTGGCCGCCCCGGGGCACTCTCGGTTTTGGCTATGACCCCATGTTTCAGCCCGAGGGGTTCGATGTTACCTTTGGTCAGATGAGCCAGGCGCAAAAACACGGGCGCACCCCTCAGAACCCGGGCCTTAGCCATCGCGCCCGGGCGTTTTCCCGTTTTGTGGAGGCGTGTTGTGAGACTTGATGGCACCAGCTTCGGCGTTTATGTCCATTGGCCGTTTTGCGCCGCCAAATGTCCTTATTGCGATTTCAATTCCCATGTGCACCGGGGCCCGTTTGATGAAGCCGCGTTTGTTCGCGCCTATGTGCGCGAGATCGAAACCACAGCGGCGCGCACGCCCGGCGGAAGTGTTGATTCGGTGTTTTTCGGCGGCGGCACCCCCTCTTTGATGGACCCCGCCTCGGTGGGTACCATCCTTGAAGCCATTGCCGCCTGCTGGAGCATGGACAAAAAGGCCGAAATCACCCTTGAGGCCAACCCGACCAGCGTGGAGGCGGGCCGTTTTGCCGGGTTTGCCGCCGCCGGGGTCAATCGGCTTTCCATCGGCATACAATCCCTGCGCCCCGAAGCGCTAACCGCCCTGGGCCGCCAGCACACGGCCAACGAAGCCGTGCGCGCCCTGGAGTTGGCGCAAACTGTTTTTGACCGCACCAGTTTTGATCTCATTTATGCCCGCCCCGGTCAGTCTTTGGACGACTGGCGTTATGAACTGACCGAAGCCCTGGCCCTGACCCGGGGCCATATTTCGCTCTATCAGCTCACCATAGAGGCCGGCACCCGCTATTTTGATCTCTATCAGGCGGGAAAACTGGCCATGCCGGACAGTGACCTGGCCGCCGACATGTTCGATCTGACCCAGGAGCTGTGTGCCGCCACCGGCCTGCCCGCCTATGAAATTTCCAACCACGCCCGGCCCGGTCAGCAAAGCCGCCACAATCTGGTTTACTGGACCTATGGCCAATATGCCGGCATTGGCCCCGGCGCCCATGGCCGGCTGCTGATTGAAGGTGAGCGCCACGCCACTGCGGCGCTTAAAGCGCCTGCGGCATGGGCGGAACAGGTTAACAGGCAGGGCCATGGCCTTGAAACCGACGAGCGGTTGCAGCCCGGCGAGGCGGGGGATGAATATCTGGTCATGGGGCTTCGCCTCAAGACCGGCATTTCCCCGCGAAGATATCAAGAGCTTGCCGGCCGGCCGCTGCAATCGGCCCAGATTGATGAACTGACCGGCACCGGCTTTGTTGAGATATTGTCCAATGGCAATTTACGGGTGACCGATCAGGGATGGCCGGTGCTCGATGCGGTGGTGGCCGATCTTGCTGCGTGAAGGGGCCCCTCCGGCAGCCTGGGCGCCTCTATCTCTGGACCCTGAGTTCCGCGAGCTTTAACGCGAGCCGGCGCAAGCGCCGCCCCGCCGGAGGGTCAGTATCCAACATAGCGACCAGCGTCATGTTGGATGCGGTGCGACCCGTGAGGCAAAAGAAAAACTTTTATCGCCCGATGGGCGGATATTTCAGCCCGTCCACCACCTGCGGGCCGCCATTGATTTGCAGCCGTTTAATCACCAGCTGGTGGATATTGGTGCCGTTTCGAAAAAACCGCACCCCCCCGTCATCGCCTAGAAAACCGCGCGAATTGATCAGTTGATCGGTCTGATAGGGCGGATTGGTGCCCGCCAGCAAAGAATGATTGGCCAGTTTGACCGCGGTGGATGCCAGGGTTGCCAGCCGGTGGGGCGGCATGCCGAACTGTGTTTGATAGGCACGGGACAGCCGGTCATAGCCCGCCGGGTCCACGGCGGGAAACAGCGCCCCGTCCAGAAAAGCGGTCTGGGCCACTTTTACATCCCCATCCCAGTCGGCTGAACCCAGGATTGTAAATGTTGATTTGTCCAGTTGCGCCGACTCCATAAGCACCGCAGCACTGGGCGCAAACAGCCGTTCGGGCAGATAAAGCGCGTCGATGACCCCGGTCTGGATGAGCGGGATCAACTGGGAAACAGCATTTCTGAAATCTTCTTCGCTGGACCCGTCAAACTGGAATATCGAGGTAACATTGGCCCCCAGTTGTGATGCCGCTGCCCGGAATGCGGCCAGATTGACCTCCCCCGACGAGGTGCGCGACGTCACCACGGCAAACGATTTGCGCCCCAAAGACATGGCATAGCCCACCGAACGAAGTGCCTCGGTTTCGGGCAGAACATTAAGCAGGTAAATGCCCTGCGATGCGGCCCCTGAATTGTTGGAAAACCCGATTAACGGCACACCGGATGCCCGGGCCACCCCGCCGGCGGCCTGTACACTGGCCGCCTGCAGCGGGCCGATAATCAGCCGTGCACCCTCGGTTATCGCAGCAGCGGCTGCGTTACGCGCCGCAACCGCATTGCCCCCGGTATCCTTGATTACCAGGTGGATGTTGTTGGCCGTGCCCGTGCTGCGCCCGATTGCCTCCATGGCCAGGGTTGCCGCATTGCCCATGGATTGCCCCACCTGAGCCAGCCCCGGGTCGCCGGAAAGGGGCAGCAACAGGGCCACCCGCACCGGGCCGGTTCCCACAACCTGGCCCTGGGGCGCCGGCAAAACGGAGGTCTCGCCAAAAGCCGGTTGGGTTACGGGATCAATTTGCCGGGAGGTGCCAAATCCACCGCCGCCACCGCCGGTGGCACACCCCGCCACCTGCGCCAAAATCAGGCCCGCGGCCAGCCACCACACATATTTGCCGGCCACCGCCCGCCAGTTTCGTTTTTTCCGGGCCGACCCGGCACCGGTCAGGGCCGGTAACCAGCCCGCCGAAATTTTGCCAGGCGAACGTGCCGCAAGCGCTACCACCAGTGCCAACTCCTTGAAAAAAACCTCGATTGAACGACGCAAGGCCACAATCTGGGTTAACCGGGCGCCCCGCCCTTGCCGAAAGTTCGAAAAAACGCCGTCTGTCCCTGGTCTCCAAACCGGGCTAAATCCGGGCAAACGGTCCGACGATCTCACCTTTGTGCGTAACCTGAACCGTTATCCTATACAAAACTGCACCTCACCCTTAAAGAGGAATATAGCGTTATTGAGCATCAATACTGGCTTTTGCGACCATGAAAACCTCAAAATTCGTGATCGGCGGACACGGCTTCGAGGCGCCCGCCCCGGCTCCGGGCCTGTATGTGGTCGCCACCCCCATCGGCAATCTCGCCGATATTAGCGTGCGCGCCCTGAACATTCTGGCCGGGGTTGATCTCATCCTGTGTGAAGATACCCGCACTTCGCGCAAGCTATTGTCCCACTATGAGATAAAAACCCCCTGCCGTGCCTTCCACGAGCACAACGAAACCGCCGCTGCCCCGGCGCTTTTATCGCAAATCTCCGGGGGCTCTTCCATGGCCCTGATTACAGACGCCGGCACCCCGCTTCTGTCTGATCCGGGGTTCGTGCTGGTTCGGCAAGCGGGGGAAATGGACATTTCCGTTGTGCCAATACCCGGCGCCTCGGCGCTGCTGGCCGGACTTTCGGTGGCCGGTCTGCCCACGAACCGGTTTACGTTTTGCGGGTTTGCGCCGCCAAAACTAGTCGCCCGGACCAAATGGCTGGCTGAATTGTCCGCCCGGCCCGAAACTCTGATTTTTTACGAATCACCCCGCCGGCTGGCCGCGTTTCTGACAGCCCTTGCCGAACAGTTCGGCGCCGGGCGCCACGCGGTGATCGGGCGCGAACTGACCAAACGGTTTGAAACCATCTATCGCGGGTCGGTTGGCGATTTGGCCACTAATTTCAAAGGGCAAGGCGTTCGCGGCGAACTGGTGGTTCTGGTTTCGGGAAAACCCGTAACGCCTGTGCCGGCCCAACAGTGGCTGGATGCCCTGGCAGAAGCCCTGCCTGAAATGGCCCTGAGCGAAGCGGTTACGCAAACGGCGCGCCGGTTTGGCGTGCGCCGGGCGCAGGTTTATTCCGCAGCGTTAAAAATGCGCGATGCGGAAAAATGAGCACCGGGCACCAAAGTCATCGCCAGTCCAGACGCCGGGCAGAACAGTTTGGCCACCTGGGCGAATTGCTGGCGGCACTGTGGTTGCAGGCCCGGTTTTACACCGTGCTCCACCGGCGGTTTAAAACCCCCCTGGGCGAAATAGATATTATCGCCCGGCGTGGCAAAACCCTTGTTTTTGCCGAGGTCAAGACCCGGCGGACAAAATCGGGCCACACGGACGCCCTTGGTGCCGCCAATCAGCCTCGCATCATTGCAGCCGCCCGCTGGTGGCTGGCCACCCACCCTGAAGCTGCCGGCCTGAACCTGCGCTTTGATGTAATTGTGCTTGCGCCCTATTGCTGGCCGGTCCATGTCAGGGGCGCATTTGACGCCACTGGTTTGTAAACATCGGAACAAGCAATGACCTTAAGAGTTGCCGTACAAATGGACCCCATCGAGGCGATTGATCCCCCCGGCGACAGCAGTTTTGCCCTCATGCTGGAGGCCCAGGAACGAGGCCATTCGGTCTCCTATTACACCCCCGACACCCTGGCCCTTCAGGACGGTGCCGTTCTTGCCAGCGTCGCAAACGTGCAATTATTTGACCGGCCCCGGGGCGCCCATTTCACCAAAAGTGAACCCGAGGCCGCCGATTTGAGCGAATTTGACGTGGTTTTGCTGCGCCAGGATCCGCCCTTTGACATGAATTACATCACCTCCACCCATTTGCTGGAGCGCATTCACCCCAAAACCCTGGTGGTCAATAATCCGGCCTCTGTGCGCAACGCGCCGGAGAAAATTCTGGTCACCGAGTTTGCCCACCTGATGCCCCCCACCCTGATTACCCGGGACCGGGGGCGAATTCACCAGTTTCGCCACCAGCACGGCGATATTATTTTAAAGCCGCTTTATGGCAACGGCGGCGCCGGGGTTTTTATGGTCACTGTCGACGACCAGAACCTGACCGCCCTCATCGAAATGTTCGAACAAAGTTTTGTCGAGCCCTTCATGATCCAGAAATACCTGCCCGCCGTGCGTCAGGGCGACAAGCGCATCATCATCATTGACGGCGAACCGGTGGCCGCGCTTAACCGGGTGCCCGCCAGGGGTGAAGCGCGCTCCAACCTGCATGTGGGTGGCCGGCCCGAGTTAAGTGACTTAAATGCCCGGGAACGCGAAATCTGTGCAGCGATTGCCCCGGCGCTTCGGGCCCGGGATCTGATTTTTGTCGGCATAGATGTAATCGGCGATTATCTGACCGAAATCAACGTTACCTCCCCCACCGGCATTCGCGAAATTGCCCGCTTTGGCGGGCCCCTCATTGCGCCCATGATCTGGGATGCCATTGAACGGCGGCTCGGGTCCGCCGGGCCGGAGCTTAGCCCATGATCGACGGTATTTCGGCCAACCTGTTTCTGGTCCCACTGGCGACGTTTTTCGCCACCGTGGGTGTGGCCGATATCGCCTTTATTTTCGCCGCCCTGACCAAGGACAACACCAATGCCGAGCGCCGGGCGTTTGCCACCCGCGGGGTATTGATTGCGACCGTCATATTGTTGCTGTTTGGCTTTTTGGGCTCGCTGATTCTGGATCTGTTCGGTATCACCTTGCCGGCATTGCGCACCGCAGGGGGCATTTTGCTCATGCTGATTGCCATCGATATGGTGTTTGCCCGCCATTCCGGCGGTACCGGCACCACCACTGAGGAACATGCCGAGGCGCGAAAACGCACCGACATTTCCGTCTTTCCCCTTGCCTTGCCGTTGCTGGCCGGGCCGGGCGCCATATCCGCAGTGATCCTTTTGACCACTGGCGCAAAATCCGACACCGAATACTGGCTGGTTCTGGCCGCCCTGGTGGTTATTCTGATCGTTGCCTGGTTTACCCTGCTGCTGGCCATTCCCATTCAGCGCCTGCTTGGGCTGACCGGTCTTGCCGTGGTTTCCCGGGTGGTGGGGATATTGCTCGCGGCACTGGCGGTCCAGTTCATTTTTGACGGAATCAGTGCCTCCGGGCTGCTCGGCCCGGTGGCAAACTAACCTCCGCAGGCCGGCGAGCAAGGGCTTAGGGTCCAGACCTATAGACGGAGATGAACTGTTACAAAACCACCGTCCTTGATCTAAATCATTGATGTTTTAAGCTGTTGCCGCCAGATTGAGCCCATCG
>JAADFY010000242.1:0-1020 GCA_013152625.1 Alphaproteobacteria bacterium | reverse complement strand
CGGAACACGCAAAGAAAACCGTCATCGCCTTGCTTGAAAAAGCCGACATTCGTGTTGGCGGGGAGCGCGATTGGGATGTCACCGTCCATGATGATCGCCTCTATGGGCGCATTCTCACCCAGGGCACTTTAGGCCTCGGGGAGGCCTATATGGACGGCTGGTGGGACGCCCCGGCGATTGATCAGTTTATCCATCAATTGCTGGTCCACAAGGTCAAGGACGCCATTCGTGTCGATTTTGCCCTCGCCAGCGCCTATCTGCGAGCCCTGACGGTCAATCTTCAGCGCCGCCACACCTATGAAGTTGCCCACACCCATTACGACCTCTCCGACGATCTGTACGCGGCCATGCTCGACAAACGCATGATTTATTCGTGCGGGTACTGGAAAAACGCGGGCGGGCTTGAAGAAGCCCAGGCCGCCAAGCTTGATCTGGTCTGTGCCAAGATCGGGCTTGAAAAGGGCATGCGGGTCCTTGATATCGGTTCAGGCTGGGGCGGGTTCCTGAAATACGCGGCGGAAAATTACGGCATTGTTGGCACCGGCGTGACCATTTCAAAGCGCCAGCACGCCTTTTCGGTAAAGGACGCCGGCGATCTGGAACTCACATACCGGCTGGCCGATTACATGGCACTTGAGGGAACGTTCGATCGTATCGTGTCCATCGGCATGTTCGAGCATGTGGGGTACAAGAACTATGCCGCCTTCATGGGCAAGGTCGCGTCGCTTCTTGCCCCCGATGGTCTGTTTTTATTGCACACCATCGGCGGTGACATTTCGGTCAATCACGGGGATCCCTGGGCGCAAAAGTATATATTCCCCAATGGAATGCTGCCCTCCATGCGCCAGATATCCACAGCGAGCGAAAAAGTGTTCGTCATGGAGGACTGGCACAATTTCGGCGCCGATTACGACCCCACCCTTATGGCCTGGCATGAAAATTTCGAAGCCGCCTGGCCGGACCTTGCCAACGGGTTTGACCAGCGGTTCTATCGCATGTGGCGCTATTATCTGCTGTCCT
>JAADFY010000241.1 GCA_013152625.1 Alphaproteobacteria bacterium | reverse complement strand
GCCTAAAGGGCCGCTCCGTCCTCGTTGTGGGGCTGGCATGTATAAGTTGTGAGCGTTTGAGTTCTTTTGCCCTTGGAGGTTCGCACTTCCCCCTTGTTTTCGCTCACGGCTGATCCGCCTTCGGCGGGGCGGATTCTATAGTGGCGGCTGCTCACGTAACGGCTCGCACCTCGCCGACGCGGGGGCTCGTGTTGAAGCTCGCTGAACTCTGGGTTAGAGAATTTGCTTTGGGCCTTTGGAGTTCCGCACCACCCTCTTGTTTTCGCTCACGGCCATTCCGCCTCTGGCGGGCCTCCGCGGGGGCGGCCTGAAGGGCCGCTCCGTCCTCGTTGTCGGGCTGGCATGTGTAAATGGCCAACTAATGCGTTCTTTCACTTTTGGAGGTCCGCATCTTTTCCCCTCCCCCTTGCGGGGAGGGGTCAGGGGTGGGGGTTCCTTTTATGCCTCACGCCGAGTAGCGATGCTACCGGCTCCGGCTAGAGGCCAAGGCGCTTGCTCGTATAACGGTCCCAAATCACCATGGTTACGAGAAGTATTGGTAAATAGATAAACTGCGACCGGTTTAGGTTAACGAAGGATTACCTTCGCGCATCGGCCCGATTGCCTGTATTTTAACAATGCAGTCAACCAAGAGGCCAGAATGAGACATGCATCCGTAAAAACCGGCGTCGGGGTAACCGGCCAGCCCGCGAGCGAACAACTTCCGCTCGTGCTCGATCTTGATGGTTCGCTGTTGCGCACCGACTTACTCCTTGAGACCGTGCTGGCCTATTTACGTCACAACCCGATGGGCATTTTCCTCGTTCTGGCCTGGTTTCTTCGTGGCCGGGCCCACCTCAAACGACAACTCGGCCGGGCCGCCACCCTGGATGTGGAACTTCTGCCGATCAGCGATGAACTGGCGGAATTTGCCACCAACGCCGCCAAAGGCGGCCGAACGGTGGGCATTGCCACCGCGGCGGATGAATTGCTGGCGCGGCGGGTGGCCCGGCGATTTGATTTTGTCGATTTCGTAATCGCCAGCAACGGGGTGACCAATCTTAAAGGCCGTGCCAAGGCGCAGTTATTGGCCGAAAAATTCCCCAACGGGTTTACTTATGCCGGCGACAGCGAAGCCGATATTGAGGTTTGGCGGCGGGCATCGGGTATCGTTTTGGCCGGGGCCAGCGCGAAAACCGCCCGGGCGGCGGTGGCGCTGAACAAACCGGTTGAGGCGGTATTTCGGGCACCGGGCTTAGGTTTACGCGGCTGGCTGAAGGCTTTGCGGGTCCATCAATGGGCCAAGAACGCTCTGGTTTTCGTGCCGGTGGTGCTGGCCGGTCTTGCAACAGAGGTCAACGCGATCGCTGTGGCGGCACTGGCCTTTTTTGCCCTCGGGCTGGTGGCATCGGGCACCTATTTGATCAATGATCTGCTTGACTTAAGCGATGACCGGCGCCACTGGAGCAAAAAGAACCGACCGCTGGCCTCCGGTCGCATGGGCATATCCACAGGCGTTGTGGCCGGGGCCGGGCTTGTTGGCGGCGGCTTTTTGCTCGCCATACCAGCCGGTGGCGCCGTTGTCGGGCTTCTGGCCGTCTATACGGTGCTGACCCTGACCTATTCGATTTATCTCAAGCGGCAGCCGATACTGGATGTCTTTACGCTGGCCAGCTTGTTCACATTGCGCCTCGGGGTGGGGATTGCCGCCGTTGGGGTCGTGCCTTCGGCGTGGCTTTTAGTGTTTTCCATGTTCGTTTTCGCCTCGCTCAGTTTTGCCAAGCGGCTGACTGAAATCCAGCGTTCCGGTGCGGCGGGACGGACCGAGGTCGCCGGGCGCGGCTATCGGGTGGATGACGCACCCCTTGTGCTGGCCATGGGCATTGCCGCCGGGTTCGGCTCGGTGATGATTATGGTTTTGTACATCATGAACGATGCGTTCAGCGCTGCGTTTTATTCGGCGCCGGTATTCTTGTGGGTGTTTCCCTCCGTCATGTTCCTGTGGATTTCCCGGGTCTGGCTGGTGTGCCACCGGGGGGAACTGAACGACGATCCAGTAGCTTTTGCCATTAAAGACCGGGCTTCGCTGGCGCTGGGGGGCCTGATGGGGCTGGCCTTTGTTGCGGGAAGCGTGATTTGAAAACCCTCGGCAACGCATGGGCCTTTTTGGCGGGCAATCAGGTTGCCCGGTTTTTGCTGCTGGGCGGGCTGGCCGCCCTGATCAACTGGCTGGTGCGGTTTCCATTGTCGGAAATATTGCCGTTCGAGTCGGCGGTGGCGTTTGCCTATCTGATCGGGGTGTCAGCCGGGTTCGTGCTCTACCGGACATTTGTCTTTCCCGGGGGGACCCGGCCGATGGGGGTTCAGATCACCATGTTTTTGGCCGTTAACGGGATCGGGGCGCTGGTGGTGCTGGCGGTCTCGCTGGGCATGCTGGCATTGCTGGCCGGGTTGAACCGGGGGCTGGGAGAAGCGATCGCCCATGCCAGCGGCATTGGCGTGGGCGCCATTGCCAATTTTTTCGGCCACAAGATGATTACGTTCGCCGCCGGGCGCTGACTAGGTCACATACCCATAAACGGAGATGAAATGGTATGAGCCAATTTGTTCACATGACAGGCGCAAGAGTGCAGGAAACCAAATGGTGTTCAAGGTCTTGCAACGCATCAGGTGGGCAAATTGGCCATAGCCACTTGGCCGCTCAATTGGCTTCAATCTGCGGTGTCGAAGGGCTCAACCGGGTGATAGACCCGCTTTTTGCCCTTCTTCGTGCATATTTTTGCCAATCGAAGCGCCATATCGCCCCGCTTATGGGTATGTGACCTAAAGCCCGCCCTGGATCAGGGCCAGTACGGCCATCGCCGCCACATTGAGGGAAATTCCCACCACCACAAACAGGCCAAACCCTTCCAGTTTTCTTGTTCTTAAAGTCAGGGCCAAAATGACGAAAAGTATCGGCAGCCAATCGAGGGTATAGCGCTGCACATTGAACTGGGTAAAGCCGTTCGAGTGGTAAAACAAAATCGGTACCACCATAGCGATAATGGTGGCCGCGCCAATCCATACCACCCGTTTTGAGGGCGCGAAAAAGGCGAACAGGACAAACGGGCTGGCGGCAATCAGTGATGTGCCGGCCCAGTCCATGCCCTCCGGCGTCAAGAGATCCGGCCCGCCAAAGTTCAGATCAAACCCCTGAAGGAACAGGTAGCTGAGGTTGAACAACACAAAATCGGGGGAAAACAGCCCCGAATTCTCGATCCGAAGGTCGAGAACGGCCAGCCCGCCCTCGGGCTTGAACATGAATTCGTAGCCGGTGTTGGTGAGTTCGCCGAACCGGGCGTAATTATAAAACAAATACACCGCCAGTGCGGCCAGAACCGGCAATCCCAGCTTGAGGGCACGAACAATATGCTCGCGCCGGAACGAGATCAACGGTTCGTCGTCGGCCAGTACCAGGGCAAACAGGAACGGCAGATATAATATGCTCATCTGCCGGCTTAGAAATGCCAGCCCCAGGGCCAGACCGGCCCAGACAAGGCCCCGTCCGCTCAAAGCGAGCCACAGGGAAAGCGAAACGAAGAAAAAGCCGACGCTCTGGGCCAAAAACCACACGCCGTCGGCGCGAATGGTGACAAAATATAGCGGTGAGGCAAATGCAATGGCCAGCAACAGGATCATGGCAGGGGCGCCAAGGCCCGATTGCAGGCGTTTCAGGATGCGTGACCACAACACGATGCTGGCGGCATAAAGCGCGGTGCCCATGAAAATAAAACCGCTGAAATCAATGCCGAAAATGGCCACGAACGGCATGGAAAGCACCGCAGGCACCGGCGGGAATATGACATAGATCCGGTCCTGGAAACGGGCGCAGTCGGGGTCAAAACACTGTTCAACCCAAAGCCGGCCATTCAAAAAAGCGTCGGCCAGCAACGCGTATGAATTGGACAGGGGCGCCTCACGCAGCCCGGCGATTACAAGCCCGGCCAGCAACACAGCACCAAGACCAAAAGCAATGGCCAGCAAAACCCGTTCGCGCGTTATTGCCATGAAGGTGTCCTTGATTGAAAATCAATCCGATGCTGACAGGACGGCGTTGACAAAGCGTCAATTGGCGGGCGTCAATCGGCGCTGTCTGGATGGGTGCAAAGCGGTACGGGTTAAAAGTTGTCCGTGGCACGCCCTTTTCCACGCCTGTCGTTTGTTACAGTAACCGGTGTCCACTTGTCGGCGACACGCGTTAGGGCAAAGCGCCTGCGTCGGCTTTGCGGGTCTTGTGATAGCTGGCGGTCACCCCCCAGATCATGCCCATGATCAGGGGGAAATGCCGCCAGTGATCGATGTCGATGATCGCCGCCTCAAGGGTGAGGGGGGCAAATGTGGCAAATAACGGGATCAGCAGTTTCCGGTTTGGCGAAGGAATGGCCAGGGACCGGATTGCCCTTGAATAGGTCATGACGATCAAGGAGATAAAGGCGATGCCCCCCAGCCAGCCATAGTCCATCATGACCTTGAGATACGTGTTGTGGGGCTCTTCCTTGATTTTCAGGTTGCGAAACTGCACCGGGCCGATCCCTAAGGGGTTGTTCAGCACGATTTCTGCCGCGTAGGCCTGTCGGCCAAACCGGCCCCGCTCGCCGGTATCATAGACCTGCACCACCGATGCGCGCACATCGAACAGGGTGCGCACCTTTTCGATGGATAGCAGCCCCCCTAAAAGCACAACACCGGCGACCACGCCGGCCACCCCCAGGGTCAGGAGGCGTTTTTTGGCCTTCGGGGCAGCCTCAAGGAAATACAACAGGGCAAAAACAATCACCGAGGTGATGACAAAATGCCCCCAGGCCCCCCGCGAGAACGAGACGAACATGCCCAGAAACAAAACGACAAACAGGATTGAGTTTACGATCAGACCCTTTGGCGGACCGACCAGAATACGTTGCAGCACGAAGGCCATGGGCAACATGAAAAACGGCCCGTACACATTGGGGTCCTTGAAGGTGCCCCGGGCGCGGCCATACTCCAGAAACAGATCGGGGGCGGGCAAAATACCGAAATAGGCCCCCAGTCCGATCAAACCCACCACCACCGCCGCCGCGATATAGGCCATGGTAATCCGCCGGATCCGCGGGAACGGATTTTCAGCCACATAAAGGGCGACCGCGAACCCGGTCAGCAACAAATAGATGGTGATGACGGAGTAAATGAGCGATTGGCTGAACGGATTGAATTTGGCCAGAAATACCGCCAGCATCGCCGGGGGAATAAATATGAGGATGGCCCACAAATAGGGCAGCAGCCGCCGTGGCATCGGTACACCGGCGACGATCAGGGCGACAAAAACCGGCGCGAACAACAATTCGTACAGGGAGGGTTCGATGAACACAAAGGCGCCGGAAAAAATCCAAACCGGCACCAGAACCACCAGCGACAGCCGGGCGAGGTGGGTCAGTCCGGTGAATTTCGGGGCGCCCGTGTCTCCTGGTCGGGTTGAAATGGCGCTCATGTTACGGCTTCCACTTTTCGCTTAATAAGCGTTCTCGTTCTTGCCGATCATGGAGAACGGGGTCATGAACACGATGTAGATATCGAGCAGCACCGACCAGTTCTCGATATAATAGAGGTCGTGATGGACCCGTTTCATGATCTTTTCGATGGTGTCGGTCTCACCGCGCCAACCGTTGATCTGGGCCCAGCCGGTAATTCCGGGCTTGACCTTGTGCCGGGCGAAATAACCGTCCACCGCTTCGTGATAGAGTTTGTTGGCCGCCTTGGCCTCCAGGGCATGGGGGCGCGGACCGACAATGGACAACTCGCCCATCAACACGTTGAACAACTGGGGCAATTCGTCGATGGAGGTTTTGCGAATGAACCGACCGACGGGGGTGACCCGGGGATCGTTGCGGGTGACCAGTTTTGCAGCTTTTTCGTCGCTCATTTCCGTGTACATGGAGCGAAACTTGAAAATCTCGATCAGTTCATTGTTAAAGCCGTGGCGCTTTTGCCTGAAAAACACCGGTCCCTTGCTGTCGAGTTTGACCACGATGGCCGTTGCCACCATGACCGGCGCTAAAAGGATCAGCGCCAGCACGGCCACCACTTTGTCAAACACCCATTTCAGCACCACATCCCAGCCGGAAATCGGCTTGTCGACCATGTCGAATACGGGGACGTCGCCGAGATAGGAATAGGCCCGGGAGCGAAACCGCAACTTGCTCAAGTGGGCGCTTAACCGGATGTCGAGGGGCAAAACCCAGAGCTGCTTGAGCATGTGCAGCACCCGGCTTTCCGCGCTTAGGGGCATGGAGACGACCACCAGATCCACCCGGGTTAGCCGGGCAAACTCCACCAGATCGGCGACCCGGCCCAGTTTCGGGCAATCGGCGACAAATTCGGGGCTGCGCTGATCGTCGCGGTCATCAAACAGGCCGAGCAATTCCACATCGGCGGTGGCGGAGGCATTGATGGAGCGGATGAGCTGCGAAGCGTCCTCGCCGCCGCCAACAATCACCGTGCGCCGGCGCAGGTGCCCTTTTTGCGACCAGCGGGTGACCAGACCACGCAGGCCCAGCCGAAACAGGGTCAAGGCAACGGCGCCAAATGCAAACCAGCTTACCATCCATACCCGGGAATAAACGTCGGCCAGTTTGAACAGGAAAGCGGCGGCGACCATGGCCAGAAACACAATGGTCCAGGCGCCCAGCACCCGGGCGGTTTGTGCCAGAGTGCTGCGGTAGGCGGAAATCTTGTGTCCGCCCCAGACATTGATGACCACATTGTGGGCGATCAGGGCGACGATGATGGTGGTGTAATAGAGGAAATCCTGCCCGGACCCCACATAGCTGAGATAAATCGCTGTTCCCAGAGCGAACAGGATTGCCGCTTCCGCCGCCTGGGCAAAACCGACTATGACCGTGGCCGAATACCCTTGCTCGGTGGGCCGGGCGGCAATTTCCCTTGCCAGTCGGGTCAGCCCTGAACTGGTGTCAATGGTGGGCGCTTCCCGGCGGGCGTGTTCGGCAATGGCGGTTTTGGGGTCGAGCCTGATCATAAGGTGGCGGTTCTGCGCTAGGGAACATGTGGGGTGACAATGGACCGGGGGGGTAAAAGTGGCGTGAAACGAAACGGTTAACGCAAAGATAGCGCCTCGCCATAGAGGGCTTTGATGGCATCGACCATAGTGCTTAAAGCGAAGGTTTTGCGCACATGCTCGCGCCGGATTTCCGCCTCGGCGATCAACGCGTCCGGGGTGTTCAGCCAGCGTTCCATTTCAGCGGCGAGTGCCCCCACATGACCCGGTTCCACAAGAGTTGCCTCGGTGGGCCCGAAAATTTCGGCTATGCCGCCGGTGCGGGTGGCAATCATGGGTTTGCCGGCTGCTGCTGCTTCCAGGACGATATAGGGCAGGGATTCCTTGCGCGACGGGACGATGATGCAGTCGGCCCGTTCAAAGATTTTCATGGCGGGTTGAAAGCCACAAAAAACTGCGGATTTCGGCACATTTCCGCCCCGGGCCCGCGCTTCGAATTCAAGCCGGTCCGGGCCGTCGCCGGCCACCACAAGGGTGGGCATGTCACCGGTTTCACCAATGCGATGCAGCGCATCGAGAAGTACGTCCAAGCCTTTGAGTTTTCGTAACTCTCCGACAAATCCGAAGGTAAATTCGCCGGCCGAGACCACCGGATTGAATTCGTGCTTGCGTAACCCGTTGTAAATCACCGTGCCGCGCTCTTTCGGGTCGGCAATAACTTTTGCAAAGGCGGTGCGGGCGAATTCGCTTTCAAAGATGATCTTTTCGGTGCCTTGGACCTGAGCACGCTCCAGGGCGAAAAACACCTTGCCGCTTATGGATTTGGGCGAATAGTGCAGCACGCCGCCATGGGGGGTGTAAAATACCGGCCACGCCCGGTTTCGGGCGGCAAGCCGGGCATGAAACCCGCCCTTTGCCCCATGACCGTGCAGGACATCGATATCAAGCGAATTCGCCAGTCGGGATATGCGTTTTGGCGCCAGCAGGTCGGCCAGTGAGAAAACCCGGGGCAGGGGAACAGTATGGATGCCAAGGGAAAAATGACGTTCAAGGGCGGCAAGGTGCCTGGCCTCGGCGGGCGTGGCGGGGCCGCCGGTCACCAGCGCCACGGCATGACCCCTGTCGGCAAGTCCTTCGCCAAGGTCGGCCACGTGGCGCAATAAACCACCCACAGGCGCCCGCAATATCTGCATGATGTTCACGGGAGGGGTATCGCCGGATTTTGCGCTTTCACGTCGCGCTCCCGATCCTGACCCCTTGGGGTCTGGCCCCTAAACACCCTAAAACCAGCGTTCTTCGATCACGATGGTATCCCCTGGAATAATGATGAAGTCGAGCCCCACCCTGGATCGTACCATCTCGCCGCCCTGGCGGCGGAACACATAAGCAAAGGCGCGCTGGGCGGTTTCGGTATAGCCGCCGGCGGTGGAAACGGCTGCGCGGATCGTCATGGCGTAAACGTATGGGTACTGGCCGGAACTGGCCACCTGACCCTGAATGAAAAACGGCCGGTATTCGGCGATTTCGGCGGCCACGTCGGGGTTTCGCATGAACCCGTTTGAAAGCATGATGGCGATCTTTGATGCCGCCTGCCGGGTGGTCAGTCCGCGCACGGGCACCGGCCCCACCAGAGGCAAAGCCAGATTGCCGCCGTCATCGACCCGGTACACATTGGAGAGTTCGGCGTCCCCGTAGACCGTCACCCGAACTCCGTCGCCGGTATCAAGCTGGTAGGGGCCTTCGGGCGCCGCAAGATACGTTGCCGATGCTCCTGATCCGGCGCACCCAGCGATCAGGGTCAGGGCGGCCAGCGCAACAATGCGCAGCCAGACCACGGGGCGGAATAACGACAGGATGTTCATGCCCGCATCACTGCCCGAACATGGTTAACAAACCGCCAAGGTTTAGGTCACGTGCTCATAAACGGAGATGAAATGGTATGAGCGAATTTGTTCACGAAACAAGCGCAAGAGGACAGGAAACCATTTGTAATGCCGGGTTGCCGAACCGTAAAACCGGTTTCCACTTTTCCTGCAAACACTTTTCTTTCCTGCCGTGTTTGCGGACGGAAAACCGCACACACTTTTCCTGCAAACACTTATAGCGGGCAAATTGGCCATATCCCAAAGGACGCTGAAACCGCTGCAATCTTCTTTGTCAAAGGGCTCAACCGGGTGACAAACCCGGCTATCACCCTTTTCCTTGCATATTTTTGCGGTTTCAAGCGCCATATCGCCCCCGTTTATGAGTCCGTGACCTAGCCCGGTCAGCGATCAATCCAGCGCAACCGGGCACCGGCCACCGGCAAGCCATGCAATTTAACCAAAAACTTACCATGATGGGCGCACAAGTGGGGGCTTGGTCAAAAGTGCCCGGGAGTTCTTTGCCATGTCCAGCAGTGGGCAACCCAGTTACGATGATGTGCAACTCGATTTGCGCTCGGTGGTCGCCGCGATCTGGTCGCAGCGGCTTCGTATTGTGCTGGTCAGCGTGGTTTTGATGGCGATCACGTTTCTGGTGCTCTTGTTGGTGCCCCGCCAATATGTGGCCACCAGCGCCATTCTGGTGGAGGCGCGGGACAGCCCGTTTACCCGGGCCACCATTGAATCCGGGCCCGGATCCGGCGCCAGTCCCGATGATGCCACCATCGAAAGCGAAATTCAGCTCATCCGCTCCCGGGAGACCTTGAAGAACGTTGTCGAGATTGCCGGGTTGCGCGACGAACCCGAGTATCGCACCGGTGGCGGGCTGTTTTCGTTTGTCGGCCAGTTGATCGGTGGGACTACCGGGGCAGACGGCAATGACGGGACGGCACGGACGCAATCATCGGAGGACCGGCTTCTGGCCATTGTCGCCGATCGCCTGTCGGCGGTGCGGGAAGGGGGGTCACGGTTGATCTCGATTTCCTATACGTCGAAAAGTCCTGAACTTTCGGCCCGGGTGGCCAATACGCTGGCGCAGGCTCATGTTCGCCGGCGGGCGGATCTGGTGTTGCAGGACACGGGCGAGGCCTCGGTGTGGCTGGAGCGCGAGGTGGCATCGCTGCGGGGCAAAGTGGCCGAAGCCGAGGGGCGTGTTGCCGCCTACAAGGTGGACAAGGATCTGTTTGTGGGTTCGGCCAACACCGCGCTGGTGGAACAGCAGATGTCGGCGATTTCGGCCCAGATTTCAGGGGCCACAGAGCGGCGCAGCACCGCAGAGACCAAATCCCGGCTCATTCGCGAGATGATTGCAAAAGGTCAGGCGGTGGAGGCTATTCCCGATGTGCGCGCCTCGCCGGTGGTACAAAGGCTGGCCGAGCAAAAAGCCACCCTGATGTCGAGCCGGGCCCAGAGTTCGGCAACGCTGTTACCCGATCACCCCACCATGAAGGCGCTTAATGCGCAAATTACCGATTTCAGCCGACAGATCCGGGCCGAAGGCGCCAGAATCGCCGATGCGTTCAATGCCGAAGGGGAAATTGAAGCCGATCTGGAAAAATCCCTGCGCGAAGAACTGGCCCGGCTCAAGGTCACCGCCTCATCGGCCGAGATCGACGGGGTGAAACTGGCCGATCTGGAGCGTGAGGCCACCGCGCAACGGGATCTGCTGGCCGTCTATTTAAGCCGCTACCGTGAGGCTGCGGCCCGGGTGAGCGGCGAAAGCGCCTTTACTGATGTAAGGATTGTCTCCTCGGCGGCAATTCCGCGCACCCCTTCGTTTCCCCAGGTCAATCTGATGGTGGCCATGGCCGGATTTTTAGCCCTGGTAATTCAGTGTGGCACCATTGCCGGGCGCGAACTGGCCCGGGGCAATGTTCTGGTGAACCGGGGTAGCGCGGACAATGGGCCCCGATACGAGGACCGCGAACAGGATGATGCGCCGTCCCGGCAGGCGCCGGAGGCGCCCCCGGCGCAGCTTAAAATGCCCTCGGGGGGCGTGCGTTCAGAAGAAAACCGGCGATCGCCGGCCAGCAGCAACCGGGCAACTGGGGCCACCGGAACGGCAGGTGCCGGGCTTTCGGCCAATGGCATTGCCGCTCATATTCTGGACAGCGCGGCGCCGGTTGCGGTTTTCATGTCGGCGGAAGCCGATGACGCACATCAGCCCGGTTTCGAGATGGTCGCCAGCGCTCTGGTCGGGCGGGGCGCCAGTGTCGTGGTTATTTACGGGGCGCCCGACCAGGCCCAAGCCCAAGCCCAAGCATATGACGACGGGACGCCCGGTCTGACCGACCTGGCAGCCGGGATGGCTGATTTTGGCGATGTGGTGAAAATCGCGCCGGACAATGGCTCCGCGGTTGTGGGGTGGGGGACCCTTGGGGAACTTAATTCAGGGGCGCGGGAAATACCGGTGTTGCTCGAAGCGCTGCGCGAGGTGTTTGACCATGTGCTGATCGCTGCGGGGGCGCCGGATGCGGGTACCGCCCCGGAACTTTTTGTCACCAACGGGGCCATTCTTTGCGTTGGCGGTCGCGGTGATGTGGATGATGGCCGGATGCAGGCGCTCCGTGAGCGGGCCCGGGAACTGGGATTTAGCGGTGCGGTTTACATGCGGGCCAGTGAGCCGGTCCCTGAAGTGGCGTGATCAAAAGGGCCGGCAGGGGACCATAAAATGCGCTATTTTGCGCTGCGATGCATGTTTGAGTTGCTGTGGGCGACCTCGATTGCCCGCCTTGCGGCGAAGCGGTCAGAATGCCGGGGCATTATTTTAACCCTGCACCGGGTGCTGCCCGACGCGCCGGCCGATTTTTCTCCCAATTCGATTTTGCAGATCACCCCGAAATTTCTGGAAAAGACCATAAACGGGGTGCGCCGGCGCGGCTTTGAGATTGTTGATCTTGATGAGGCGAAGCGGCGGGTTTTGTCTTTGCATGCCCCGGGCCGGTTCGTGGTCCTTACCTTTGACGACGCCTATCGCGACAATCTGGACCATGCCCTGCCCATTCTGCGGCGTCTAAAATGCCCGTTCACCCTGTTTGTGCCCACGGGGCTGGTGGACGGGGTCGGCGAGGTGTGGTGGCAGGCGCTTGAGGACATTATCGCCGGCCAGCAAAGTGTGGCGGTGGATCTGGGGGAGGGCAATCTTTATCTCAGCACCAGAACATTGGGGGAGAAAAACGATGCGTACTCAAAGATT
>JAADFY010000240.1 GCA_013152625.1 Alphaproteobacteria bacterium | reverse complement strand
TTGCTGAAATTACGCACCGGGGCCTATGGGGGGGTGGAGGTTTTACCGGGCAGGGGGCCCTGCCTGCTGGAGTGGGATATTCGGCCAGGTTCCGGAATTTGGGGCGAAAGGCAAACAAAGTGATCGAGCAAAAAGAAGTGACCATTTCCGCGCCTGGCCAAAGGGGTTTGCCGGTGGTTTTCGGCAATCAGTTACCCTTGGGTTTCATCCTGGGTCCCTGCGTGATCGAGAGCGCCGACCATGCGCTGAAAATGGCCGAGGCCATTGCCCGTATCGGCGAGAAATGTGGGGTGCGGGTGGTTTACAAAAGTTCGTTTGACAAGGCCAACCGAACCAGCGCCACCGGCTTTCGCGGGCTGCCAATGGATGAGGGGCTGGAAATTCTGGCCCGGGTGCGCGCTGAGACCGGCCTGCCGGTGCTCACCGATGTGCATGACGCGGGCCAGTGCTCAGCGGTTGGTGAGGTTGCTGATGTTTTGCAAATTCCGGCCTTTTTGTGCCGTCAGACCGACCTGTTGCGCGCCGCCGCGGCAACCGGGCGCGTGGTCAATGTCAAAAAGGGGCAGTTTCTTGGCCCCTGGGACATGGACCATGTGGTGGCAAAACTGGACGGGGCCACCGGGGTTCTGGTCACCGAGCGCGGCACGAGTTTTGGCTACAATACCCTGGTGACCGACCTGCGCTCTTTGCCGATCATGGCCGAGCGCACCGGCGCCCCGGTAATTTTTGATGCCACCCATTCGGTCCAGCAGCCCGGCGGCCATGGGGACAGTTCGGGCGGTGAGGGCCGGTTTGCCCCGGTGCTGGCCCGGGCGGCGGTGGCGGTGGGTGTGGCCGGGGTGTTCATCGAAACCCACAACGACCCGGAACATGCCCCCTCCGATGGCCCGAACATGATCCCGCTGGACCGGTTGGAGGACCTTGTGAACCGGTTGACAGAATTTGACCGGTTGGCAAAAGGGGCCGACCGGGTCCGGGGCACCCCTTAAGTCATTTATTTTGCACGAATATTGAACTACAACTTAAAATCAGGAGCGAAAAAAAGGGGACGGGGCATGGCCGAAGCGGATGTTGGATTGATCGGGCTGGGGGTTATGGGGGCCAATCTGGCTTTAAACATTGCCCAGAACGGGTTCAAAATTGCCGTTTACAACCGCACCGGGGCCAAAACCGACGCGTTTTACGCCGATGCAGGCGATTTGCGGGACAAAATTGTCCCCTGCGCCACTATGGACGAACTGGTGGAGGCCATTGGCCCGCCGCGCCCGGTGATTATCATGGTCCAGGCCGGGGAGGCGGTGGACGCCCAGATTTTAGCCCTGCGCGAACGCATGGCCCCCGGCGACATCATCATTGATGCGGGCAACGCCAATTTCCATGACACAAAACGAAGGTTTTCCGAATTGGGGCCCACCGGGCTGGAATTTGTCGGCATGGGGGTTTCGGGCGGCGAGGAGGGGGCCCGCTATGGCCCCTCGATCATGGTGGGGGGCACCCGGTCATCCTACGACCGGATCGAGCCGATGCTGACCGCAATTTCGGCAAAATATGAAGGCGAGCCCTGCAGCGCCTGGTTGGGCAATGACGGGGCCGGGCATTTTGTCAAAACCATCCATAACGGCATTGAATATGCCGATATGCAGATGATCGCCGAAGTTTACGGGGTGTTGCGCGACGGGCTTGGCCTTTCCCCTGGGGAGATAGCGAAAATCTTCGATCGCTGGAACGCGGGGCGACTAAAATCGTTTCTGGTTGAAATCACCGCCAGCGTATTAGCGGTTACAGACGAAAAAACCGGCACCCCCCTGATTGATCTCATTGTCGACCGTGCCGGACAAAAAGGCACCGGGCGCTGGTCGGTAATCGAAGCGCAAATGCTTGGTGTGCCGGCAACGGGCATTGAGGCGGCCGTGGCGGCACGGGCGCTTTCTTCCATGCTCGATCAGCGTCGGGCCGCCGAGGACCTTTATGGAAAAAGCGCCTATGATTTAGGCGATATTGACGCTGCCGCTCTCATTGACGACCTCGAACTTGCCTTGTTTGGCTCCAAGATTGCCGCCTACGCGCAAGGGTTTGCGGTCATGCGCGCCGCGTCGGCAGAATTTCGCTGGGACCTGCCCATGGGGCTGATTGCCTCGATCTGGCGGGCCGGCTGCATCATACGTTCCCAGTTTCTTGGTGCGATAACCGAAGCCTACAAGGCCCAGCCCGATCTGCCCAACCTGCTGATCGCGCCGGAATTTGTTGCCCTGATGGACCAGACAAATTCGCCCTTGCGCCGGGTAGTGTCAAAATGCGTCCTCGCCGGGCTGCCCATGCCGGCCATGTCGGCGGCGCTGGCCTATTTCGACGGGTACCGGCAGGCAAGGGGCACGGCCAACCTCATTCAGGCGCAACGGGACTTTTTTGGGGCCCATTCCTTTGAACGAACCGACATGCCGGGAACCCACAACGGCCCGTGGGCCGGGGTTGATTAGACTGTTTGACTTTGTGATGGAAACAGTCAGGCCACCTCCGGTGGCCCGGCGTTGTAGCGCCGCCCTCGCGGAGGCCCGCCGAAGGTGGATTAGCCGTGAGCGAAAATAGATCAAAGCGATTTAGGACCAAAGTAAATCGCTTTAGCTTTGCAGGTGTCCCAGGGTGCTGGCGATCAGATTGTGCCGGCCCAGATTGGACACATTGGTCTCTCCGCAGAACGCCAGGGTGAGATCAAGTTCGTTGCGGATGATTTCAAGGGATTGGGTGACGCCCCGGCTGCCGTGGGCGCCCAGACCATAAATATAAGCGCGGGCGATGTAGGTGGATTTCGCCCCCAGGCAGAGCGCTTTTAGAACGTCCTGTCCGGAGCGGATGCCACCGTCGAAATGCACCTCTATGTCCGCGCCCACGGCATCGATAATGGGGGGCAGGGCGGCAATGGTGGACAAGGCGCCATCGAGTTGGCGTCCGCCATGGTTGGACACCACGATCGCGTCGGCCCCCGCCTTGACCGCCTCCTTTGCGTCGTCCGGGTCAAGAATGCCTTTTAGAATCAGCTTGCCACCCCACCGGTTTTTGATCCACTCGATATCTCCCCAGGTCAGCGACTGGTCGAACTGGGAGTTGGTCCATTCGCTCAAGGACCCCAGATCATTGACCCCTTTGACATGGCCGACGATGTTGCGGAACGTGTGCCGCCTTGTGGTGAGCATGTTCAGGCACCAGGCCGGGCGGGCCATTATTTGCAACATGGAATTGATGGTGAACTTCGGCGGCGCGGCAAGCCCGTTGCGCTTGTCCTTGTGGCGCTGTCCGAGCGCCTGCAAATCCAGGGTGAGCACAAGGGCGCTGCACCCGACGGCCTTGGCCCGGTCGATGAGCGAACCGGCAAATTCCCGGTCCCGCATGACGTAAAGCTGAAACCAGAACGGTTTTTTGGTCACCGACGCCACATCTTCAATCGAGCAGATACTCATGGTGGACAAGGTGAACGGCACCCCGAATTTTTCCGCCGCTTTTGCCGCTTCCATTTCCCCGTCGGCCCGCTGCATCCCGGTCAACCCCACCGGGGCCAGCGCCACTGGCATGGCCACATCCTGGCCCACCATTGTGGTGCCAAGCACCCGGTTTCGCATGTCCACCGCCACTTTCTGGCGCAGTTTTATCGGCGCGAAATCATCCTCGTTGGCCCGGTAGGTGCTTTCGGTAAAAGAGCCGGAATCCGCATAGTCAAAGAACATGCGCGGCACCCGTTTACGGGCCGTGATCTTGAGGTCCTCGATGGTAAGCGCCTGCATGGGAATTCTCCGAATTCTTGTGATGCAACGAGTGCCACAAATTCGAGTTGCAGGGCAAGGGGATACGGATGGCAACTTGCGTTGTTCAATTGAATTGAATGTGCAATCGTAAATCAAAATTCTGGCACGGAGCGAACAGAGCAATGAAATCACGGGCGGCGGTGGCTTTTGGCGCAGGAAAACCCTTACAGATCTGCGAGGTCGAGCTTGAAGGCCCCAAAGCGGGCGAAGTGCTCGTGGAAATAAAGGCCACCGGTGTGTGCCATACCGATGAATTCACTTTGAGCGGCGCCGACCCGGAAGGTTTGTTTCCCGTCATTTTGGGCCATGAAGGGGCCGGCGTGGTGGTGGATACCGGCCCCGGGGTTACCTCGGTGAAAAAGGGCGATCATGTGATCCCGCTTTATACGCCCGAATGTCGCCAGTGCGATTACTGCCTTAATCCGAAAACCAATCTGTGTCAGGCCATCCGGTCGACCCAGGGGCAGGGGCTCATGCCCGACGGCACCTCAAGATTTTCGCTTAACGGGGAAAAGCTGCTCCACTATATGGGCACCTCGACCTTTTCCAACTTTACCGTGTTGCCCGAGATTGCGCTGGCCAAAATCAACCCCGACGCCCCCTTTGACAAGGTGTGTTACATCGGCTGCGGGGTCACCACCGGCATTGGCGCGGTCATCAACACCGCAAAGGCGGAGCCGGGGTGCCGGGCCGTGGTGTTCGGGCTTGGGGGCATCGGGCTGAACGTGGTCCAGGGCCTGCGCATGATTGGTGCGGAAATGATTGTCGGGGTGGACCTGAACAACGACAAAAAGGCCTGGGGCGAAAAATTCGGGATGACCCATTTTGTCAATCCCGGCGAAGTGGAGGGCGATCTGGTCCCCTATCTGGTGGATCTGACCCGGGGCGGCGCCGATTATTCGTTTGAATGTATCGGGCGGCCCGATGTGATGCGTCAGGCTCTGGAATGCTGCCACAAGGGGTGGGGAGAATCGATTATTATCGGGGTTGCCGGCGCAGGGCAGGAAATATCCACCCGCCCGTTTCAACTGGTCACGGGCCGGGTGTGGCGGGGCACCGCTTTTGGCGGCGCCAGAGGCCGCACCGATGTGCCAAAAATCGTTGACTGGTACATGCAGGGCAAAATCGAGATCGACCCGATGATTACCCACACCATGGGGCTGGACGAGATCAATACCGCCTTCGATCTGATGCACGCCGGCAAATCCATCCGCTCGGTGGTTGTATTTTAGATCGACGTCGGGGCGGTTCGATGACCCACCGCGTTACCACCAAGGCGCCGGCGAAGGGCGTGACATTTGAAATTTCCACCCTGAAATGGGTGGCGGTCGGGTTTGTGCTGTTCAAAGTGGTTCTGATATTTGCCGTCCGCCCGGTGGGCGATGAAGCCTATTACTGGATGTGGGGCCAGAATATCGGCCTTTCCTATTTTGACCATCCGCCCCTGAATGGCTGGTTGCAGGGCCTGATGGGGACATTTTTGCCCTGGAACCAGTTCGGGGTTCGTTTTGCCGCCATTTTGACCTTTATCGGCACGGTCATGGTGTTTCGCCTGTGGGTCAGGCGGTTGGCCCCGGACAATTTCGAGCAGGTATTCTGGCAATTGCTGGTGGTCTATCTGGCCTCGTCGCCAATCCTGATTTTTACCACACTGACCTTTAGCGACCATCTGCTGGTCTTTCTGATCGCCCTGTCGGCACATTTTTTCGCCCGGTATCTGGGCGGGGCAGACGAGCCGGACGGCCCGCCAGTGAGCAGCCTTTATCTGGGGGCCGTTGTTTTAGGGCTGGCCGGCCTGGCGAAGTACAACGCCGCTCTGTTCGGTATTGCCATTGTTGTTGTCATATTGACGTTTCGCCCCTACCGGCGCCTGTTGCGTTCCCCCCATCTTTATCTGGCGGGGCTCGTTTGCTTTGCCATTTTGTTGCCGGTGCTGGTGTGGAACCTGCAAAACGACTTTGCCTCCTTTCAATACAACTTGTCAGACCGCTACTATGGAAACTGGCTGACCAACCCGGACTGGGACGATATGGCGGTGACGCTTGCCCTCAGCGCCGTTACCTTTGCCATGTTTTTGCTTCCCGCCATCTGGCGCACCTTTACCTCCGGCCCCACCACAGGCTATTCCGGCGCGCTTAAACGCCTCGGCCTTTCGGCGCTGGTGACATCAACCCTTGCGGTAACGCTGGTCACCACAGCCATCGGTAGTGTGACGCCGATCTATTGGAATATCATCGCCTTTATCGTCATTCTGGTTTTTGCGGTTCTGGCGCTCAGGCGGCGCTGGGTCATGTGGGCCCATGTTATATTTGGTGCCATGGTCACCGGTCTCATTCTGATCAACTTTGCCGTCCTGCCCGTTTCCAGCCTTGTCGGCCAGAAACCGGACTGGGAATCCCGGGCGCTTTATGGCTGGCAACAGCTTGCCGACCGGGTGGAGGCGCTGGCCGCCGAGCAGCAGCCCGATTTCATTGCTGCCACCCGCTATACCATTGCCGCCCAACTCGGGTTTGCCATGGGCACAACCGGTGTCACAAGCTTGAGCTCACGGGTGGATCAGTATGACTTCTGGTTTGATCCCGCAGCGCGTGCGGGACAACGCGCTCTGGTGATCGTGGACAATGATGCCGAACCGGACTTTGGCCCAGGTTATGTCGAAAAACGCTTTGAAACCCTCCAGCTTGTGGAAAAAGTGGTCATCCGGCGATTTGGCTTAAAGATGAATACCTATGACATATATCTGGGCGAAAATTTTACCGAGCCCGCCAGTCAGGCCCCGGGGAATTAGCCGAACCGGCCCCTACAAGACAAATTCTTCGCCGTTATATCCCTGCAGATAAAGCAGGGAAGTCAGGTCCCCGTGGTCGATACGCACCGGGGCACGGGCGGCCACGCCGGGTTTGGCATGTAAAGCGACCCCGAGGCCGGCAGAGTCAATCATGGGCAGGTCATTGGCGCCATCGCCCACCGCCAGCGTTTGAGAAATATCCATGCCCCGTGCGCTGGCCAGAGATATCAGCTCGTTTAGTTTGCCAGCAGGGTTGATCCGCAACGAGGCCACTTTGCCAGAAAGCGCATCACCCTCAAACTCAAGCCGGTTGGCGGCAAATTCGTCAAACCCGATCCGATCGGCGATTGGTTTTGCAAATTCGTCAAACCCGCCCGAAACCAGTGCCGTGTGGGCGCCATGGGCCTTCATGGTGTGCACCAGCGCCCGCCCGCCGGGGGCAAAAGTTATGTGCAGACGGCGCACGAGGTCTATGGTTTTGCGGCTGACACCCTTTAGCAGCATTACCCGCTCATTCAGAGCATCAGTGAAGTTGATTTCGCCACGCATGGCCTTGTCGGTGATTGCCGCCACCTGCGGGCCCACCCCATGGGCATCGGCCAGTTTGTCGATACATTCCTCGTTGATCATGGTGGAATCCATGTCCGCGAGCAGCAGCTTCTTGCGTCGGTGTTTTTTCGGCACCAGAACGCAATCGATCGGGTGTCCGCCAACCAGTTCCCGGGCGATGGACAACGCCTCGCTTGACTTGGGCGCCTCGATTTCGCAGGCAATGGAGCGGGCGAGCCAATTTAGCGTGCCGCCGACCTCGCGGGCCACACGGGCGGCCAGCAAGTCGTTTAGGTCCGGCTCCGCCGGATTGGCAACAAGAACAAGAACGAGCATTGGATTATTGATTGGTGGCCGGATCAAAACGTGCGGTGTTGATAACGGGTCCCACCGCCAGCGGCAAGTCGGCGCTGGCGATCAAACTGGCCAGACGGCACTCGGCGTTGGTGGTCAACTGCGATTCCATGCAGGTTTATGATGTGCTCAGCGTTCTGACGGCCCGCCCCCAGCCTGCCGACCTGATGGAAGCGGAACATCGGCTTTACGGATTTGTCAGCCCCGCCACCCGGTTTTCGGTGGCGGCCTGGCTGACGGCGGTCAAATCACTTTTGGCGGAAGCCGGCGATCGCCCGCTGATTTTTGTCGGCGGTTCAGGGTTGTATTTCGAAGCCTTGGAGAACGGGATTGCCCAGTTGCCGCCGGTTCCGGACCAGATCACCGAGCAGATTGCCACGGAAATAAAGGGCCTGGACGGGGCGGGCCGGGCGGCGCTTCTTGTCCGGAGGGATCCGACCATGGCGGCGCGGCTAAAGGTGGCCGATCCGCAACGTACCGTGCGGGCCCTGGCGGTGCTTGCGGCCACGGGCCGGTCACTGGCGGCATGGACTGACGAAGGGCAGGGGGGCGTTTTAGGCGGCCATGACATCGAGCGCATCGGGCTTGATCCGGGCCGTGAAGTGGTGCGCGCCCGTATCGCGAGCCGGTTCGGGGCTATTATGGAGGGCGAAGGGGCCGAGGAGGTGGCAACGCTTCTGGCGCTCAAGCTGGACCCGGGGCTGCCGGCCATGAAGGCCATCGGGGTGCGCGAGATCGCCGACTGGCAGGCGGGAACCATCTCTCGGGCAACCGCCATGGAGCGCGCGATCACGGCCACCCGGCAATATGCCAAGCGCCAGCGCACCTGGTTTCGTGCCCGCATGTCGCACTGGGACTGGCGTAGTTAAGAAAACTCTGTGTTTTTCTTACGCTTTATAGGGCGTGTCGGCAGTCTTCTGGTCGATACCCCAGCGCTCCAGATAAGCGCTGTATCGGGAACTGGAGCGATGGGGGTTTTCGATCCCCGCGTCGGCGGCACGGATGCGTTCGGTCTGGGCGGCAACATTTTGCGGCGCTTCGGTGAGTGGATCAAACCGGATGCCGGCCCCGTCCACCATCCGGTTCATCAGATTGTAAAGCCCGGCGACGGCAATGGCGTCGAACAGGGCCTGTTCATTCCAGCCGGCGGCAAATACCGCCTCGGCGTCCTCGGTGACAATACGGGACGGGGTCAGGGTGAGTTTTTTGACATAGCCGAGCAGCGGCAACAGATTTTTGTCGATTTCGGCGGTTGCCGGGTTTTCGAGCAGTTTGGCAAAAAGGTCCGGGTCAACTCCGAACGCGGTCGCGGTTTGCACGTGGGCCCCGTGGCAAAATATACACCCGTTCAGGCCCGACACGTAAGCAGCGATCAATTCCCGTGTCGCCACGGTCAGCGGCGAGGGGTCCCGCAGCACCCGGTCATGATATTCAAGCAGCGGCGGCAAGGTGTATGGAAACCGGCGGTAAAGATCACCCAGCATCGGTTCTTCGGGCAGGGAGGGAAAAATTTTCATCCAGACGCGCCTTTGCCGGAAAAACAAAAAACCCCACCCGCCGGAGCTGGTCCGGCGGGTGAAATTGGATTTTTACGCCTTGTCCAGCGCCTGCTCGATGTCGGCGATAATATCGTCGGCATGCTCGATGCCCACGGAAATTCGCACCAGATCCTCCGATACCCCGGCTGCCGCCAGTTCCTGAGGGTTAAGCTGGCGGTGGGTGGTGGATGCAGGGTGGCAGGCCAGGGATTTTGCATCCCCGATATTGACCAGACGCAGGATCATCTCCAGAGCATCGATGAACCGGCCCCCGGCTGCTTTGCCCCCTGTTATCCCAAAACTGAGAATGCCCGAAGCCTTGCCGCGGGTGAACCGGTCGGCGGTGGCTTTGTAGGGGCTGTCACTCAGGGCGGCATAATTCACCCATTCGACCTTGGGGTGTTTTTGCAGCCAGACCGCGACCTTTTCGGCGTTCTCGCAATGGCGCTCCATGCGCAAACCTAACGTTTCAAGCCCCTGTAGTGCCAGAAACGCGTTAAACGGCGAGAGCGCCGCCCCGGTGCCGCGCAAGGGCACCACCCGCGCCCGGCCGATATAGGCCGCTTCCCCGAGAGCCTCGGTGTAAACCACCCCATGGTAAGAGGGGTCGGGTTCATTGAGCATGGCGAACCGGGCCTTGTTTTTCACCCAGTCGAATTTGCCGCTGTCCACGATCATGCCGCCGATGGAATTGCCGTGCCCGCCTATGTATTTGGTTAAGGAATGCACGACGACGTCGGCGCCAAAATCAAACGGACGGCACAGGAACGGCGTGGCCACCGTGTTGTCCACGATCACCGGCACCCCGTGGCGGTGGGCGATCTCCGCCAGCTTTTCAATGTCGACGATATTGCCGGCCGGATTGCCGATGGACTCGCAAAATACCGCTTTGGTCCGATTATCGATGAGTTTTTCCAGGCCCTCAAAATCATCGTGGGCGGCCATGCGCACCTCAAGGCCCTGCCGGGGCAGGGAGTGCTTGAACAGGTTGTACGTGCCCCCGTAAAGCTGGGCAATGGAAACGATATTGTCCCCGGCCTCGGCGATGGTCTGGATGGCGTAGGTAATCGCCGCCATGCCGGAAGCAACCCCCAGACCGCCAATGCCGCCCTCCATTTCAGCCAGACGCTGTTCCAGCACCGCCGTGGTCGGGTTCATGATCCGGGTATAAATATTGCCCGCGACTTTAAGATCGAACAGATCGGCCCCGTGCTGGGTGTCATCGAAGGTATAGCTGGTGGTTTGATAAATCGGCACGGCGGCGGCCTTGGTCGTGGCCTCGGATTCATAGCCGTGATGCAGAGCGATGGTTTCAAGTTTCATGTGCAGCGTCCCTCATTGTTTTTGCAGTACTAGCCCGGCGGGTCATAAAGCATGGGTGGGGCCGGGGGCAAGGGAGCCGGGGGGAGCGCAGTCCAGCCCCCCCACTTGACCGGCCCCCTCCAAACGCCTAACACTCATGCAATCAAATTGTGGGAGGATGCCCATGCGGGCCGTTCTTATCGTAGTACGAAGGCGCGTCGGCGTCGTGGGATAAGCCCCCACGATGGGTGACGCGCGTGCAAGGCTCCAAACGGAGCCTTTTTTATTGGCCCGGATTCCGCAAATTCAAGTGCGGTTCGGGCAAAGTGCATAAACAGGCAGGAGACGGCAAATGGCCGAACAGATAACCGGGGCCGAAATGGTCATAAGAGCGCTCAAGGATCAGGGCGTTGAACATATTTTTGGCTATCCGGGCGGCGCGGTGCTGCCGATATATGATGCCCTGTTCCAGCAGGACGCCATCGAGCATATTCTGGTCCGCCATGAGCAGGGCGCCACCCATATGGCCGAAGGCTATGCCCGTTCCACCGGCAAGGTGGGCGTGGTGCTGGTGACTTCCGGCCCCGGTGCCACCAACGCCGTGACCGGGCTGACCGACGCGCTTTTAGACAGTATTCCGCTGGTGTGCCTGACGGGGCAGGTGCCCACACCCCTCATTGGCTCTGATGCGTTTCAGGAATGCGACACGGTGGGCATTACCCGCAACTGCACGAAACACAATTATCTGGTCAAAAATATATCCGATCTGGCCCGCGTTTTGCACGAGGCGTTCTATATTGCCGCCTCGGGGCGCCCCGGGCCGGTGGTGGTGGATATTCCCAAGGACGTGCAGTTTGCCTTAGGGGATTATTTCAAACCCGCCGCTACCATCAGCCACAAAAGCTACAAGCCCCAGGTTGAAGGCGATCTGGCCGCTATAGAAGAAGCGGTTGATCTGATGCTGCGGGCCGAACGGCCGATCTTTTACACCGGCGGCGGGATCATCAATGCCGGGCCGGCCGCCTCGCAAAACCTGCGCGAACTGGCCGCCCTGACCGGTTTTCCGGTCACCTCGACCTTAATGGGTTTAGGCGCATTTCCCGCCAGCGATAGCCAGTGGATGGGCATGCTGGGCATGCACGGTACCTATGAGGCCAATCTGGCCATGCACGACTGCGATCTCATGATCAATCTAGGTGCCCGGTTTGACGACCGTATCACCGGGCGGCTTGATGCGTTTTCGCCCAATTCCACCAAAATCCACGTGGATATCGACCCGTCCTCGATCAACAAGAACGTGGTCGCCGATTTGCCCATTATCGGCGATTGCAACCAGGTGATCGAGGAGATGATCCGCATCTGGCGCACTAAAACCAATGTCTCGCGCCAGGAAGCCATCGCCCCCTGGTGGAGCAGGATCGAGAAGTGGCGGGCGGTGAAATCCCTGGCGTATGCGCCCTCCGACACCGCCATCAAACCGCAATTCGCCATCGAGCGGCTCCATGCGGCGGTCAAGGATCGTGATGTATATATCACCACCGAGGTTGGCCAGCACCAGATGTGGGCGGCCCAGTATTTCCCCTTCGATCTGCCCAATCGCTGGATGACATCGGGGGGCCTTGGCACCATGGGCTACGGGTTGCCGGCGGCGGTTGGCGTACAGGTGGCCCACCGGGATGCGGTGGTGATCGATATTGCCGGCGAGGCTTCTGTGCAAATGACCATGCAGGAATTTTCCACCGCCATTCAGTACCGGCTCCCCATCAAGGTATTTATTCTAAACAATGAATATATGGGCATGGTGTGGCAGGAACTGCTGCATGGCGGGCGCTATTCCCACACCTATTCCGAAAGCCTGCCGGACTTTGTTAAAATGGCCGAGGCGTTCGGCGGCAAGGGCATCCGCTGTGAGGACCCCAAACTGCTCGATGGGGCGATTGCCGAAATGTTGGCCTATGACGGGCCGGTGCTGTTCGATTGCCGGGTGACAAAAGAGGAAAACTGTTTTCCCATGATCCCCTCGGGCAAGGCCCACAACGAGATGATCCTGAATGACACCGCCGATGTGGGCAACATTATCGACGAAAAGGGCAAGATGCTGGTGTGAGGATAACACGCGCGCACCCGTCATCGCTGACCGAAAGAGAACCGAAATGAACGCAAATTTGCAACCCAGCGGATCGGCCTATTTCATGGCCAGATCCACCCAGGAACCCGAGCGCCACACCTTAAGCGTTCTGGTGGACAACGAGCCTGGAATTTTAGCCCGCATTGCCGGGCTGTTCTCGGCCCGGGGCTTTAATATCGACAGTTTGACGGTTTCCGAGACCGAGCATGAAAAAGGCCTGAGCCGGATTACCGTAGTCACCATCGCCCGGCCAAAGGTGCTTGAACAGATCAAGGCGCAGCTTGAACGGCTGATTCCGGTGCATCGGGTTCATGACCTGACCACCGAGGGGCGGCCGCTGGAGCGTGAACTGGCCCTGATCAAGGTGGCCGGGTCGGGGCAAAACCGGGTGGAAACCCTGCGGTTGGCTGAAGCATTCCGGGCCCGGGTGGTGGATGCGTCCACCACAAGCTTTGTGTTCGAAATTACTGGCAAACCGGAAAAAATCGAACAGTTTATTGCCCTGATGGTGCCATTGGGGCTGGTGGAAGTGGTGCGAACCGGGCTGGCGGCAATTTCGCGCGGGCCCGAGGGCATGTAAGGGCGCGGCCTGAATGACGTGCCTTTCGGTAAATCTCAATGCGGTGGCCATGCTGCGTAACCGGCGCGACGTGGGCTGGCCCAGTGTGCTCGGAATTGCCCGGCTGGTGCTTGAGGCCGGCGCAGCGGGCATAACCGTGCATCCGCGCCCCGATGAACGTCACATCAGACGCACCGACGTGGGCGAACTGGGCGCCATGCTGCGGGCCGAATATCCCAGGGCTGAGTACAATATCGAAGGGTATCCGAGCGGACGGTTTCTGGCGCTGGTGGAAGAATCCATGCCGGATCAGGTGACGTTTGTGCCCGATGATCCGGGTCAGGCCACGTCCGACCATGGCTGGGATTTTGCCGCCAGCGGCGACCTTTTGCCGGCGGCGGTTGGCCGTATGCAAAAGGCCGGGTGCCGGGTGGCGTTGTTTGTCGATGCCGACCCGGAAATCGCCGAACCGGCCAGAACCACCGGCGCCGACCGGGTGGAATTGTATACCGGCCCTTATGGCGCCGCCCGAAACGACGATGCCCGCCGCAAGGAACTGGCAAAACTGGTTAAAACCGCAAACGCGGTGCACGGGGCAGGGCTGGGCGTTAATGCCGGCCACGACCTGACCCTGTCCAACCTTGGCCAGTTTATTGCCGCAGTCAGCCCCGTCGACGAGGTGTCCATCGGCCACGGGATTACCGCCGATGCGCTGGTGATGGGATTTGGCGAAGCAGTGCGCCGGTACAAGGCAGTGCTGGCCCCCGGTTAACCGCCGATGCCGCCGATCCAGCCCTTGCGCCGGGCAACCAGGTGCAACACAACGACCGCGATAATGGCAACCACAGGTATGGCGATCACCCACTCGGTGCGCATGACGTCAATATTGGCGCCATAGTAAACCGCAACAGCAGTGAGCGGCAGCATGCCGATGGAGGTGGTCCAGATGAAGGTCCACCAGGAAACGGCGGTCAGCCCGGCTGCATAGCTTAACAGCGTAAACGAGATGAACGGCAGGAACCGCGAAATCAGGAGCGCAATGGCCCCCTGTTCCCGGCTTCTTGCCTCCAGCCAGGCCGACTGGCGATCGTTCAACACCCGGTCCAGAAACGGCTTGCCCAGCCATCGCGCCAGCCAGAACGACAACATTCCGCCCAGCAACGCGCCAAACCAGGTCAGCAAACTGCCCAGCCAGAACCCGTATATGGCTCCGGCGGCAACGGCGGCAAACTCGAGGGGAAACGGTATGAACGAGTGGGCGACCATGAGTGCGATCAGCAGTGCCCAGCCCCAGGGCCCGGCATTTTCAATCCACAGGGAAAACTGAGTCTGGGCGCCTTTCAGCAACCCCGGATTGAACATGAATACAAGGATGACTGCGACG
>JAADFY010000239.1 GCA_013152625.1 Alphaproteobacteria bacterium | reverse complement strand
CGGACAGCCGGGCCGGGTGCTCGCTGGCGTCCTCGATCACCCCCGAAGACGTGATGGCGATGCGGGCGCAATATCCCGGGGTGGCGGTTGTCACTTATGTCAACACTTCGGCGGCGGTAAAAGCGGTGAGTGATGTGTGCTGCACTTCTTCAAACGCGCTGGCCATTGTGGAGGCGGTTGAGGGGGACGAGGTGATCATGATCCCCGACCAGTATCTGGCCCAGAACACCGCCAAGAAAACCAAAAAGAAAATTATCACCTGGGCCGGATCGTGCGAAGTACACGAAACTTTTAGCGCCGCTGATATTGAGGAGCTGCGCGCCGCCTATCCCAACGCCAAAATCATCGCCCATCCCGAATGCCCGCCCGACGTGATCGATGCGGTGGATTATTCCGGCTCGACCGCGGGAATGATCAATTGGGTCAAGACCGAAAAACCGGCCAAGGTAGTCATGGTTACCGAATGTTCGATGTCGGATAATGTCGCCTCGGAAACCACCGGGGTCGAGTTTTTGCGCGGCTGCAACATCTGCCCGCACATGAAACGCATCAATCTGGAAAATATCCTGTGGTCGCTGCATAGCGGACAGGAGGAAATTATCGTTGCCAAGGAATTGATCGAGCCGGCCCGCGCAGCGGTCGAGCGTATGGTAGAATTCTCTCACAAGGGCAAGTGAACCAAGGGCAAGTGAACAAAACCGGCTGTGCCGGCCAAATGAGTCAGGGATTACTCTCTTTGGTATTAAACCCGAAAAGAAGGCACGGCGATCATGGGCAAGAATGACAATACGCTCAACGCCGACGGGGCGCTGATAGTTGGCGCCGGGCTGGCCGGCCTGTTTTGCGCCCTCAAGCTGGCCCCGAGGCCGGTTACCGTTCTTTCGCCCAAACCGCTCGGGCTTGGCGCGTCTTCAAGCTGGGCCCAGGGCGGGCTGGCCGCCGCCGTCGGCAAGGGCGACAGCGCCCATGCCCATGCTCGCGATACCGAATTGGCCGGGGCGGGAATTGTTGATTTTGAAATCGCCGAGGAGGTCGCGGCCGAAGCGAGCGAAAGGATTGACGATCTGGCCAAATGGGGCACCCCGTTTGATCGCGACAAGGAGGGCAATTTCCTGCTTTCCAAGGAAGCAGCGCACTCGTTTTCGCGCGTGGTGCGGGTGTCGGGGGACAGAGCCGGGCGCGCCATAATGAACGCGGTCATTGCCGAGGTGCGCAAAACCCCCTCCATTCGCATCGTTGAGGGGATAACCGCCATTGATCTGGCCCGGGCCGAGGGTCGGGTCATCGGGGTTTATTGCCGCAAGCTGGGCGATCGCTATGGCGAGCCCATTTTGATCCGGGCCCGGGCCACGGCGGTTCTGGCCGCCGGAGGGCTGGGGGGGCTTTACGCCATTACCACCAACCCGCCCGGGGTGCGCGGTCACGCCATGGGCATGGCGGCACGGGCCGGAGCGATGATTGCCGACCCGGAATTCGTCCAGTTTCACCCCACAGCGATCGCCACCGGGTCTGATCCGGCCCCGTTGGCGACCGAGGCGTTGCGCGGGGAGGGGGCCATTTTGGTCAACGAGCTTGGCCAGCGCTTCATGCTTGATATTCACCCCGACGCCGAACTGGCGCCGCGCGATATCGTGGCCCGGGCCAATTTTTCCCAGATCAAACATGGGCACAAAGTATTTCTGGACACCAGAAAGGCGCTGGGCGAAAAAATCCTTGAGGCCTACCCGACCGTGGCCCGGTTTTGTCTTGAGGCGGGAATTGACCCGGTAACTCAAATGATCCCGGTGACCCCGGCCGCCCATTATCATATGGGCGGGGTCAAGGTCGATGAAAACGGACGCTCGTTGCTGCCGGGTCTCTGGGCGTGCGGGGAAGCCTCCTCGACCGGGCTACACGGCGCCAACCGGCTGGCCTCCAACTCGCTGCTCGAGGCGGTGGTTTATGGCGCCAGAATTGCCACGGATATTGGCGGGCTGGAGCCGGTGCGCTCGTTGATGCCCCCTTTTGAGGGCATTGCCTGGGACGAGGAAAGCGGCCAGGCGGTCGAGGTCAAATTGCGCAATCTCAAGGCGGTGCAACAATTGCGTCGTATCATGAGCGAGCTGGTCGGGGTCGAGCGTGACGAAACCGGGTTGAGAACGGCATTGCGTGAAATTGCCCATTTGGAGCAAAGCGCGGTCGGGGTCACCCGTTCGTTTTTGAACATGTGCGTTTCCGCTACCCTGGTTGCCGCGGCCGCCCTTAGGCGCACCGAAAGCCGCGGCGGGCATTTCCGCACCGATTTTCCGAACAAAAACCCCGATTGGCAGAGCCACACCAACATGACGCTCGCGGAAGCGCTGAAAATCCGCGCGGAAGCCTGATATTTATTCTTTTACTGGAGCGGCGGCCTGCGCATGGACTAGTTTTTCGATTTTCTCGCGCCGGCGCATCAGTTTTTTCTGGTATCGGGATTGCACCAGATCGACCGCCACCATGATGAACAGGACGAAATAAAACGTCGATTTGGCCATTGGCAGCACCTCGTTGCCAAACAGGACCAGCCCGGCGAGGTGGCCGCCATCGGAAACCAGCAGCACCCCGACCAGCATGAGAATAAACAGGCCGAGAATTTCATACATCCGGTTGCGGTCCAAAAACAACGCCACATGATCAATCAGAAAAATCATTGCCACCCCGGTAACAATGATTGCCGTTGCCATGATCCAGAAGATGTTGGTCAGCGCCAGCGCCGAAAGAATGGTGTCAAAGGAAAACACCAAATTCATGGTAACGATCCAGAAAATCGCGCGGGTAACGCTGCGCCTTGGTCTGCCCTGGTGGCCGTCATGTTCGGAAATCGAAATCTTGTGAAAAATTTCCTGAATGGCGGTGTAGAGAATGAACCCGCCGCCAAGCAGGACAATCAGCGCGTGCAGATTGAGTTCGAACTCGATAATGCCAGCAAGGTTGAGAACAAAAAATGGCTCGCTGAACAATTCGATCGCCTGCAAAATGGCAAACAAAAGCACAATGCGCAAAATGATGGCGATGATGAGCCCCATCCGGCGGACATGGGCCTGGTGTTCGGGCGCGACTTTTTTCGATTCGAGCGAAATATATAAAAGATTGTCGAACCCGAGCACAGCCTGCAACAGGATCAGCATGAAAAGGGTAAACCAGTTTTGAACCGAGAACAGGGTTTCCATCAGTTGGCCCCACCCTGAAGCCGGGTTGCGCTGTCGCCCAGCACCTTGTCCACCTCGGCGCGACTTGCCGGGTGGCTGCCTTTCTGGGCGCAATTGAGACCGGCGGTGACCGCCCCGAAGCGCAAGATTTCGCCAAGCTCGCTTTGGGTCAGCCTGGCAAGC
>JAADFY010000238.1 GCA_013152625.1 Alphaproteobacteria bacterium | reverse complement strand
CCCGTTACCCCGAACGCCTATTTCGCCATCCAGCCGCCATCAATGGCAATCGCCGCCCCTGTAATCGAGCGGGCCATATCCCCGGCGAGATAAAACGCAAGTTCGGCCACTTCTTCAACCGTCACGAACTGGCGGGTGGGTTGCTGCGATAACATGATATCGCGTTTGACCGCCGCCACCGGCAGATTGTGAATGCGCGCCTGATCGGCCAGTTGGCGCTCCACCATTTCGGTGTGCACATAGCCCGGGCAAATGGCATTGACCGTAATCCCGGCCTCCGCCACCTCCAGCGCCACAGATTTTGTCAACCCTACCACCCCGTGCTTTGCCGCCACATAGGCCGATTTGAACGCCGAGGCCCGCAACCCGTGCACCGAGGCAATATTGATGATCCGCCCCCGCCCGCGTTGTTTCATGTGGGCGATTGCCACCGTGATGGTGTCAAAGGTGCCGTTCAAGCCCACAGCCAGCACCCGATCCCAGTCCTTGCGCTCAAATTCATCCACCGGCGCCACATTTTGCACCCCGGCATTGTTAATCAGAACATCAAGACCCCCGAACCGCTCGATCACCCGCGCCACCAGTTCGGCCCCCGCCGCCGGTCTGGCCAGATCGGCGCCAAAATAATGCGCCGCCCCGTCAAATCCGGCCAGTACATCTCCAACCTGGTCCTCTGGCTCAAAACTGTTTAGCGCCACCGCGTACCCTTCAGCGGCAAACCGTTTTGCAATCCCCAGCCCGATACCCCGGGTCGAACCGGTAATCAATACAGTCTTTTGGTCCATGTTGTTTCCCCGCCAAATCACATCTGGTTGACATTTTTTTCCATCCTAGGGGAATAAACCGCCCCTTAGAAACGTTTACCTCTAAGAGGCAGGCGATAATCGCCATGCAACAGGAGGTACACCCCCATGATACGCACGATTGCAACTTTGTCTTCGGCGGCATTGATGGCCATCGCCATTTCCAGCCCCATGGTACTGGCATCCCAATCCGGCGGATCCACCACCGCCAAATCAGACACCATGGAAATGAAATCGTCCCACGCCCATATCGGCCACGTCATGACCGCCTGGGCCGACACCCCCGATGAGATGGGTTTTTTGCCCACCGCCGAAGCCGAGGCTGCCATCGCCATCCAGCATGCAAATCTTGCCGCCGCAGACACCTCGAACCTGTCCACCATGCAACTGCATGCCACCCATGTCCTCAACGCTGTGTTGCCGGCCATGGAAATGGCCCGGCCCGGACTGGGTTACGGGGTTAAGGAAGGGGCGGCCAACACCGCCAAGCACATCACCGTCGCCGCCGGAGAGGATGACGCCTCCGATGATGTCAAACTGCACGCGGTCCATGTGGCCACCGCGGCAAGCAACGTTGTCGGCTGGACGGCGGATATTGCCGACCTGGTAAATCAGGTCCAGGCGACCACGGATGTTGCCACCGCCGCAGCTCTGATCGAGCAGTTGCAGGCCGCCGCCAATGCCCTGGTGGACGGCATAGATGCCAACAATGACGGTTCGGTCAGCTGGGAAGAAGGCGAAGGCGGTCTCGCCGTTGCCCGCAAGCACATGGAAATCATGATGGCTGCCGAAGGCATGAACTGATAATTGGCTTGACGCGCCGCCCCGGCGGCGCGTCAATTGTGCCAGGGGAGAATGTTATAGGTGTCCACCGAGATCGACCGAATAGTCGCCGAACTGCCCCGTCTGCGCCGGTTTGCCCGCGCCTTGTGCACAGACCCTGGCGTGGCCGACGATCTGGTTCAGGATTGCGTCGAGCGCGCCTGGGCCGGCTTGAGATGTTCCGGGCCGGCACCAATCTCAGGGCATGGCTTTTTACGATCATGCGCAACATCTACATCAATTCAATGCGGGCAAAATCCGCCAGCGCCGAGCACGCCCAGCAGTCTCTGGATGATGCACAGGCGCGGGTGCCGACCCCGGCCGACATTGCGACACCGGAGGCCATTTTAGGCGCCAAGGATATCGTTTCGGCCCTGGACCAGTTATCGGTATCCCAGCGCGAAGTGCTTGTCCTGGTTGCCCTTGAGGGCATGAGCTATCTCGAGACCGCCCAGATTACCGGAGTGCCCACCGGCACGGTGATGTCGCGGCTGGCCCGCTCCCGCGAGAAGCTGCGCCGGATCCTGAACGCCAAGCCCGGCCGACCCGCCGGCTTAAGGAGGGTGAAATGACCACCGCACCCGATAACCGCGATCTGGAAATCAATGCCCTGGTCGATGGTGAACTCGATGCCAGCACCCAGGCTGAGGTTGAAGCCTGGCTGGCCACCAATCCCAAATCTGCCGAACAGGCCAGCGCATACCGTCAGTTCAACACCGATCTTCATCAGATTTTTGACAAAGTGCTCGATGAGCCGATCCCCGCCGCCCTGCACCCTGCCCTGATAAACGCCCGCCGGACCGCCCTCTGGTGGCGTCGCCCGATGATGGCCGCCGCCGCCGTTTTGCTGGTCCTTATAGGTGGGCTGGGCATGTGGGCGGCCAATGCCGTTCTGGTGCCCGGACCCGCAGCCTCCGACACCCTGGTTGCCGAAGCGACCCGCGCCTATGCCGTTTATGTGCCTGAACTGCTGCACCCCGTTGAGGTAACCGCCTCCGACCCCGATCATTTGAACAACTGGCTGTCCAGCCGGACCGGGCGTACCCTGGTTGCCCCCGATCTGACCGGGAACGGATTTCGTCTGCTCGGCGGACGGCTTTTGCCTTCCGCCGATGGTCCGGCGGCCCAGTTCATGTATCAGGACACCGGCGGACGGCGCGTAACCCTTTACCTGCGCCCCGGCGACGGCGCCGAACCGCGGGAATTTGCCGCCGCTTCGGGCGATGGCTGGAATGCGTTTTCCTGGGGGTATCCGCAAATAGCCTGTGTGATCGTTGGCGATCTGGAGCCGCCCGAATTGCGGGCTCTGGCCGAGAGCGCCTATCGCCAGATCGGCGTCAGCACCGGCGCAAAGTCAGCAAACAGCTGGCAATAAAAAAGCAGCGTTCTAATAGGTGGCCCGGCCCCCCGAAAGGTCAAACACCGCAGCGGTGGTAAAACTGTTTTCCGCGCTCACCAGCCAGCACACCATGGAGGCCAGCTCCTCAACCTCTAAAAACCGCGCCCGCGGCACTTTGGAGAGCATGAAATCAATAAACTCCTGGGGCACCTTGTCCAGAATGGGCGTATTGGCCACCGCCGGCGTAATGGCGTTTACGGCAATGTCGTATCCTGCCAGTTCCTTGCCCAAAGATTTGGTAAGCCCGATCACCCCCGCCTTTGAGGCCGAATAGCCCGATGCAGTGGGGTTGCCCTCTTTGCCCGCGATTGAGGCAATATTGACGATACGCCCGTAATTGCGCGCCTTCATGCCCGGCACCAGGGCCCGGTTGACGTAAAACGTGCCCGTTAAATTGATCGAGATAACCTCATCCCAGGCATCGAGGGGAAACTCGGTCACCTCGGCACTGGCCCCTGCAATTCCTGCCGAATTTACCAGGATCGACACCGGCCCGATTGTGCTCTCGGTCTTGGCCAGTGCCGCCTCGACACTGGCGTAGTCGGTCACATCAACTTGAACCCCGGCCACATCCGTGGCCTTGTGTTCCTTGCCCAGCAGTTCCTGAGCGGCTTTGATGGCATCTATATCCCGATCCCAGATCGCCACTTTCGCACCCGAGCCAAGCAGTCGGCTGGCGGTACCGAACCCCAAACCCCTTGCGCCCCCGGTAATGACCGCCACCTGGCCGTTAAGATCAATCTTGTTCATACCCGTTAGCTCCCCAAAAATTTCCGCGCACCCACGATCGGGCCAAAAGTTCCTGCCCGGCTTTTACAGGGCGATCTGGTCCACCGCAACACGTCAAATGACCGCCCCAGACCACATCGTTGCCACCGCACAATGGCGTGAAGACACCTTGCCCCGCCCAATTTCGTGGGCAAGATGGGTTTACCCGTATCGTCCAAAGTATCAGGAGCCGCCCGATGCAAAAACGATTGCCAAATCTTGCCGCTATTCTGACCGCCGTGATGGTTGCTTTTTCCGTTCCTTCCCTTGCATGGGCCCAGACCGCCGCCCCTGAGGCCGAACTGGTTGACCGGTTTGCCCTGGATGGGTTGTTTGACCGGCTTTTGTTTGCCCCAAATGAAAAAGAGGCGAGCGGCATTTCCAATCAGATCTGGACCATCTGGACTTCCCCGGCAGACCCCGAACTGGCCGCCAGAATGCGCGGGATCGAACGCGCCGCCCTGGCCCGCGATTATGGGTTGGCCATTGCTTTGAGTTCCGACGTGATCCGGCAATGGCCCGACTATGCCGAGGGCTGGAACCGGCGAGCGACCTATGCGTTTTTTGTGGGCGACTATGATGCTTCCCTGGCCGATGTGTTCGAGACGCTGGCCCGGGAACCGCGTCATTTCGGCGCCCTGTCGGGCGGAGCTTTGGTTCAGTTGCGCCTGGGCAATCGGGCCGGTGCACTCCAGTTCATGATTGAAGGGCTAAAGGTCCATCCGTTCCTTGGCGGGCGGCGCCTGTTCCCCGAACTTCTTACACCACAGACACAGACCTGACATTTGTTGCCGTAAAACACACCCGCCACAAAGGGGGGGCACAATGACCAAAACCTTCGATCTTCTGGTTCTTGGTGCGGGTTCCGCCGGGATCGCTGCTGCTAACAAGTGCGCTGTTGCCGGCTGGTCGGTGGGCATTGTCGATGAGTTGCCCTATGGCGGCACCTGCGCCCTGCGCGGTTGCGATCCGAAAAAAATGCTGCGCCGGGGGGCAGAAATCATCGACGCCGCCGACCTGATGACCGGCAAGGGGATCAATAAAGGTTCTTTGTCGATCAACTGGTCAGAATTGATGGCCCATAAACGCGCCTTTACCTCGGCCATGCCCGGTCGCGTCGAGGCCGGGCTGAAACGCAACGGTGTTGAACTGTTTCACGCCCCCGCCGGCTTTGTGAACGAAAGCACGGTGGAGATTGAAGGCCGCGGCGCAGTGACCGCCCGCCACTTTCTCATTGCCACTGGCGCCACCCCGCGCCCGCTGTCTTTTGCCGGCGCCGAATATGTCATCGACAGCACTGCGTTTCTCGAACTTGAGGCCCTGCCCCCGCGTTTGCTGTTTCTTGGCGGTGGCTTTGTATCGTTCGAATTTGCCCATATTGCCGCCCGGGCCGGGGCCGAGGTGACCATCCTTCACCATTCCGAACGCATGCTCAAACAGTTCGATCCCGATCTGGTTGCCATGCTGGTCAAAAGAACCCGCCGGATCGGCATTAAAATCGTCACCAATGTCGAGCCGGTTTCACTGGAAAAAGACGCCAGCGGGTTAACCCTGGTTGCAAAGGGCGTCGGCGGAAACCAGCAATTTAGTGCCGACGCGGTCGTACACGGGGCGGGGCGGGTGCCCGCCATTTCCGATCTAAATCTGCACTCGGCCGGCATCAAATCATCAGACGCCGGCATTGTCATACATCCCCATTTGCAAAGCGTCTCCAACCGGGCGGTGTATGCCGCCGGAGATGTTGCCGCCACCCCCGGCCAGCCCTTGACACCGGTGGCCGTATTTGAGGCCAAGGTCGCCGCCTCGAACATGCTCAAGGGCACAACCAATGCCCCGGACCATACCGGGGTGCCCAGCGCTGTGTTCACGGTGCCCGAGCTGGTTCGCGTTGGGCTGCTCGAAGAAGAAGCAATGGCCCAGGGCCTGGATTTCTCGGTGAGATTTACCGACACCAGCGGCTGGTATTCGAACCTGCGGGTGGGCGAAATTGAGGCGGCTGCAAAAGTGCTCATCGACAACCCGACAGGCAAAATTCTGGGCGCCCACTTGTTCGGACCCGAATATGGCGAACTGATCAATTTTTTTGGGCTGGCCATGCGCCTGGGGCTCAAGGCAAATGACCTGAAAAAAATGGTTGCCGCCTACCCCTCGGTGGGCTCCGATCTGGGGTCGTTGGTCTAGCGCTCGCTATCCGCCCGGCAGGGCATGGCCCTCATAGAGTGTATCGACAATCGGGCAATCGGGCACATCCCCCCGGCTGCATTCCGCCGCCATGGCCCCAAGCGCTTTTTCGAGCCGTTTCAGCCCCGAAATCCGCCGCCTGATGGTGTCGAGATGCACCGTCGTGATCTGGTGCACTTCGGCGCAACTAAGAGTATTTTCATCGACCATTTCCAGCAGCGCCCGCACTTCCTTGAGCGAAAATCCCATGTCGCGGCTTCGGCGGACAAAATTTAACCGCTTGAGCATCTCGTGGTCGTATTGCCGGTTGCCGCCAGCGGTCCGGTCGGGGCGGGGCAGAACCCCGCAGCGCTCATAATAGCGAATGGTCTCGATCTTGACCCCGGTTCGCCGGGCCATTTCGCCAATTGAATAACCCCGTCGCAATTCATTGGACGCCATTACAAATTATCCCTTGCATCTGGTGTTGCTACAGATCGTAAACCGGGTCGGGCAATTTTCAAACAGCGATGTACCGTATCAGCCATGGCCACAAGAACACGCCTCCGCACCGCACTGATCGGCAGCGCTATTACCGCCATTTGCTGCTTTACCCCTTTGCTGGTCCTGCTGGTCGCCGGGGTGGGCCTGTCCGCCATTGTCGGCTGGCTTGACTATGCCTTGTTCCCCATCCTGTTCACCGGCCTGGGGATCGTCGCCCATACGCTTTGGTTACAGGCCGGGCGCCCCGGCCCCTGTCCGAAAAACACCATTATCGTCTTGGCTCTGGCGCTCTCGGCGCTGCTGTTCTGGCTCCAGTTTCGTTTCGCCTTGCGTATCTCGGTCGCCGCCGCCCTTGGCGTTGCCGTCTATGCCCTCTGGTTGCGCCGGGCCGCCACCTCCGCCTCTCGCATCAACTAAAAAAACAGGCCATCCCCATGTCGAACACCCCCACAACAATACCAACTGGCCCTTTTGATCTGTGTGTAATCGGCGCCGGGTCAGCCGGTTTTTCAGCCGCCATTACCGCAGCGAACCAGGGCGCAAAAGTCGCGCTGATCGGCTACGGCACGATTGGCGGCACCTGCGTGAATTTCGGCTGTGTGCCCTCCAAGGCCCTGATCCGCGCCGTCGAAGTGCTCCATATGGCAAGTTCCGCCGCCCGATTTAACGGCATTACCGCAAACGCGCGCATAACCGACTGGAAGGCGCTGGTTGCCCAAAAGCAGGCTCTGGTTGATGAATTGCGGCAGGCCAAATACGCCGATCTGCTGCCCGCTTACAAAACGCTTACCTACATTGAAGGCAAAGCCGCCTTTTTGCCCGACGGTTCCCTTGCCGTGAACGGCACCCCGTTAGCGGCAGAAAAAATCATCCTCGCCACCGGCGCCCGCCCGGCAATCCCCCCCATACCCGGCATGGCCGATATTGCATTTCTTACCAGTACCACCGCCCTGGAACTGGAAGAGCTACCGGGGTCGTTGCTAGTCATTGGCGCCGGATATATTGGGGTGGAGATCGCCCAGATATTCGCCCGGGCCGGGGTCGCGGTCACCCTGTTCAGCCGCCGCGGCCTGCTGCCAGAGGCCGAGCCCGAAATCAGCAAAGCCCTGACCGGATATTTTAACAAAGAGGGGATCAGCACCGAAATTGTTACCGCCTACGACCGGATCGAGACCGGCAGTGCCGGCATTGTGCTGCATGTGGACCGGGACGAAAACACCGAGACATTTGACGCTGAAGAAGTCCTTATTGCCACCGGTCGCACCCCTAACATTGACGGGCTGAACCTTGACGCCGCCGGCATCGCGATCAACTCAAAAGGCGGCGTTTTAGTCGATGCACACATGCAGACCACCCGACCCGGTGTTTATGCCGCCGGCGATGTGACCGGTACCGACCAGTTCGTTTACATGGCCGCCTACGGGGCGCGGATTGCCGCGGAAAACGCAATGGGCAACGCCGAACAGCGCTATGACAATTCGGCCATGCCGGCGGTGGTCTTTTCCGATCCCCAGATCGCCAGCGTCGGCCATACCCAGGCCAGCGCGACAGCAGCCGGTTTCACGGTAAAAACCTCCGTCCTGACCCTGGACAATGTGCCCCGGGCCCTGGCCGCCCGCGATACCAGAGGCGTTATAAAACTCATTGCCGACGCAAAATCAAAAAAGTTGCTCGGCGCCCACATCCTGGCGCCAGAAGGCGCCGACACCATCCAGACCGCGGTCATGGCGATCAAGGCCGGGATGACCTATTCGGAGCTGGGTGCCACCATATTTCCCTATCTGACCAACGTTGAGGGGCTAAAACTTGCCGCCCAAACCTTTGACATGAACGTCAAAAATCTCTCGTGTTGTGCCGGATAGAACCCCGCCCGACCCTTCCGATTACACCTCGGGGTCGCAAAGCCCGGCGGTCTGCACCAGCCCGAAACCAAAAATATCATCCTTGCCCGGAGCACCAAGATCCTGAGCTTTTTCGGCCAGCAGGGCGACAATCTCATCGACATCATCGATTTTGCGCTGGCTTTGAACCAGCGCAATTGCAGCAGTAACGAACGGAACCGCAAACGAAGTGCCCGTACGGGGCCGGCCGCCGCGAATGGACGCCGCCGTCCACACTTCCACCCCCGGTGCCGCAAAATCGATGAATTCTCCCCGCCCGGCCCGGCGATACACCGATTTGTCGAAATTTACCGCCGTGACGGCGACCACACTGGCATAGGCCGCCGGATAAGTCGGCTCCGATTGCGGCCCCCCGTTACCGGCAGCGGCCACTATTACGATGTCATCCTCGGCAAACCGCTGGATCATATTTTCAAGCACGATATTCGGCGGGCCGGAAAAACTCATATTGATCACGCTCACATCATTGGCGGCTAAAAGATCCATGGCCTGAACCAGGGTGAAGACGTCACTGCGTTCGTCCACCCCCCCGCCATCGTAAAATGCATCCACCGCGAACACGGTTGCATCGGGCAGCAGGCCCGGCGAGCGACTGTCGGCCGACCCGAGCAAAATTGATGCGACCGCCGTGCCATGTTGCAGTCCCGAAGGTACCGCCGCTTCATCCAGCACCGGCACAATGTGCAATCTCTGGCCCGCAAATGTCTCATGGGCAGGGTTGATTCCCGTGTCGATCAATCCGATCCGGGCCCCGACCGCGCACGCCAAAGGCCCCTCCGCTATCATCGGCCACTCAATCAGATCTCGTGCAGCGCAATGGGGCCCTGTGCAGCGGGCAGCAGGCTCACCGCCAACCAGAGAAGCCCCACTCTGGCTCCAGGGCCGATAAAAATGGTTCAGATCGACGCTGGCCTGGGGTCCGACCCGGGCAATTTCAGCCCGCGCGTCCTCGAGCAGAACATCTTCCGGCTTTTCAAAGCGCACCACATCGAGCTTGATCCTTTGGACGTACCTGCGATTTTTGACCACATAACCCCGGGCAACCAGTCCCGCTATTTGCCCCTCCGAAAGTCCCAGCGCGACAATTTCATCCGCAGCAAATCTTGTCGCCGGCGCAACACCCGGCTCTCCCGAAAGCTGTTCGCCCCGGGGCGGTACCGCTTCCCCGCCAGCGCCGGGCAATTCAGGCGACCCGTCATCATCATCATCGTCATCGTCGTCGTCATCGTCATCGTCATCGTCGTCGTCATCTTCATCGTCGTCGTCGTCGTCATCGTCGTCGTCGTCATCATCATCATCGTCGTCATCGTCGTCATCATCATCCTCGTCGGCCAGCACAACACTGTCCCCGGGCCCGGGCAGGTTGGTAAACCCGTCAACAACCAGCAGGAATGTAGACAGGGCAAGAAGCTGCGCCAGTCGTTTTACAACTGGAAAAGAAGCGCCAGTTTCATTCAAATCAAACATTTACAAGTCCCATCATGCTGACTTTACCGTGTGCATTTATGCATTTATACGTGGGCCAACGTATGACCTGGCGAATTATTCCCCGCCGCAAAAAATATACTATGCACCGCAAAGCCTGATTGCGCGGGGTTTGATTTTTTCTGGTCTGGAGCAATATGACCCTGGATTTTGGTCAACAGCTAATTGATTTTCTGCCCAACCTGCACCGGTTTGCTCTCTCCCTTTGCCGGTCCGGCGACATCGCCAACGATCTGGTCCAGGAAACGTGCGAAAAAGCCCTGAAAAGCCAGCACGGGTTTGAGGCCGGCACCCGGCTGGATGCCTGGTTGTTCAAAATCCTCAGAAATTGCTGGATTGATCGCTTGAGGCGCACCAAAACCCGTGGAACCACCATCGATATCACAGAGGCCCCCGACATTGTCGGCACCGACGGCACCCGGACCATGGAAAGCCGTTTGATGTTAAATGCCACCGCCATGGCCATGGACAGGTTGCCCGACGATTATCGCGAGGTGCTGTTGCTGGTTTGCGTAGAGGAGCTTTCCTATGCACAAACTGCCCTGGTTCTTGATGTGCCTGTCGGCACGGTCATGAGCCGCCTCGCCCGCGCCCGGGTAAAAATTTCGCAACTGATGGGAATAGAAACGGTTTCAGCCCGTTCTTCGGATAAATCAGGAAGTCAACCATGAGCGATCCCCGCTTTAGTGATGAAACACTCGTCGCCTTTGTCGACGGCGAACTCGATGCGCAAACACGCAAAACCGTTGAGGCGGCTCTGGTCAGCGATGGGGATATTGCCGCGCGGGTAACCATGTTCCGGCAAACCCGCACCCGGATCCGCCAGGCATATGCACAAGATGACGCCATCCCGGTTCCCGCCGGGTTAAAAGCACGCATCAAGGACATGGTTGAGCGCGATGCATCCCGGGAAAAAGACACGATAACGTCCCCGCCGGAGGTCATCCCATTCACCCCGGCAACTGGATCGGGCACATCAAAACGGAAACCCCCGGCCCGCTGGATCATGCCCATGGCCGCCGCCGGCGCGTTCGTTGCTGTCGGCATTGGCGGCTTTTTCGCGGGCGGCGCCGGCCAGTCCCCGCCCCAGATCGACCTGAATGTTGCCGGCCTGAATGTTGCCGGGCTGGATCAACCCGGAATTGTGCCCGCACTGGAAAGCCTTGCCTCCGGGCAGATCATCCGCATTGAGGGTACCGGCGACCGACTGCGCACGATTGCCAGCTACCGCGATCCCGCCGGCAGCCTGTGTCGCGAGTTTGAAGTCGATGAAACCGGCCACTCCAGCGTTGTAGCTGTCGCGTGCGTCCAGAACGGTATCTGGCGGGTTCAGTTCTCGGTGTCCTCGGGTCAGATCTCTGAAACCGGGTACGCACCGGCCTCCTCGCTTGAGGCCCTTGATGCCTATTTGCTCGCTGTCGGCGCCGGGGCACCCATGTCCCTTGACGAAGAGGCCGCAGCGCTCTCCACGCTGCGCTAAACACCGCAACAAGCCCATCCCGAGAAAAAATTTGTTCCACCCTTCTGGCGCTGACCGGCGCTCAAGAGGTTTGTCGTCCCGTGCCGGGCTGGCGCTCTTTTGCGGGAACCGGGAAATGCCCGTTTTTGCAGGGAAGAAATAGCGCGCCGATACCTGCCTTGAAAACCGGCGACTCGGGCAGGCACCGGAAAATTCATCAAGAAAATCCCGTCCCCGGGGAATAAAAACCAAATCAATGCGTTGATCCTGTACGAGCGCCGCTTTTTCTTGGCGAGCGGACATCGGTCCGGCGGGAGTGCACGAATTGGCCCTCTTACCAGCATGCGGGACCCGGTGTGTTTTGAAAAAACAACACTGAGGGAAAAGACAATGTCATCGCCCCAAATTTCCAGCAATTCGCCAAGCTCCCCGTTTCAGAATTTCAGCCAGGGGAGTTTCGCCGTCAGCCGGGCCGCACCCTTTTTGATCGCCTTGATTTTTCTGGTCGCTGTCGGCCTGTTTGCCTCGAACTTCGTCACCCAGACCGGCATGGCGATTTTCGTCATCGGCGCCGCTGTAATCGGCGGCTATATGGCCATGAATATCGGCGCCAACGATGTGGCCAACAATGTTGCCGCAGCGGTGGGTTCGGGCGCCCTGCCCATTGCCGGGGCCATCGTTGTTGCCGTGATCTTTGAAACCGCCGGCGCCCTGATCGCCGGGGGGGAGGTTGTCTCCACCATATCCAAGGGCATCATCGATCCCTCTTTAATGCCAAATTCCACCACATTCATTATGGCCATGGGGTCCGCTCTGCTGGCCGCAGCATTGTGGCTTAATCTGGCCACCTGGATCGGCGCCCCGGTCTCCACCACCCACTCCATTGTTGGCGGCGTTGTCGGCGTTGGTATCGCCGCCGCCGGACTTGGTGCGGTCAACTGGGACGTCATGTCCAGGATTGTCGCCTCCTGGTTTATTTCACCGGTTCTGGGCGGCGTGATCGCGGCCTTGTTTCTCGCCTTCATGCACCGGGCGATTTTTTCGAAAAAAGACATGCTGGCCGCCAGCCGCCACTGGGTGCCGGTTCTGGTTGGCATCATGGCCGCTGCGTTCACCATGTACCTGACCATGAAGGGCCTCAAGCGCATCTGGCGCCCTGAGCCCTGGATGATCGCGATGATTGGCGCTGTTGCATTTGCGCTGGTGGTTGGCATTGTCCGGCCCCTGGTTGCCCGGGCATCGTTCCGCATCGAGAACCGGCGCCGCGACATCAACGCCCTGTTCAACATCCCGCTGGTATTTGCCGCCGCCCTGCTCTCGTTCGCCCACGGGGCCAATGATGTGGCCAACGCTATCGGTCCCCTGTCCGCCATTGTCGAAGCGGCCAGTTCCGGCCAGATCAGTGCCAAAGTCGGTATTCCTCTTTGGGTGATGCTGATCGGTGCCTTGGGTCTGGCCATCGGTCTTGCGTTGTTTGGTGCAAAATTGATCAAAAAGGTGGGCAAGCAGCTCACCAGCCTCGACCAGTCCCGGGCCTTTTCCGTGGGTCTTTCCACCGCAATAACCGTGATCGGAGCCTCGGCGCTCGGCCTGCCAGTCAGCACCACACACATCACCATTGGCGCCATCTTCGGCGTGGGTTTTTATCGCGAGTTTGTCCACAACGCCCTGTGCAAGGCACGCCGAACCGCTTTCGCCCATACCAGTGCCCGCTCGCCCGGCGGCCGGTCCAGAGGCCTGCTCAGTGGTCCACCCGTGCCGCGGATCCGTCCCAGAAAGCTGGTTCGCCGCCGCCAGTTCCTCTCCATCCTTGCCGCCTGGCTGATAACGGTTCCCAGCGCCGCTGTTCTGGCCGCCGTCATATTCTTCGCAGCCCGCATAATTTTGCCCGGTACACCCCAATGAACATTGTGCCCCGGGCATATCCGGCCCCCCGGGCCGGATCGCGCCGACCCCCGCCGGCATCCAGCACCACTGTTGCGACCCGGCCCCACGGACCCTTAGAATCCAAAAAGGCACCAAGCCAGATGACCCCCCACAACGACACCCGAACCTTCACCCTGGCCGCCCCCCGCCCGGTGCCGACCCCCGCACCAGCCCCGGTTTCCCCCGCCGTGACAGCTGGCGCCAACGGTGTCGGACTTTACCTTAACCGTGAGCTGAGCTGGCTGAACTTTAACCAAAGGGTCCTGAACGAGGCCGCCGACCCGCGCACCCCATTGCTCGAAGCGTTAAAATTTCTCGCCATCGCCTACGCCAACCTGGATGAGTTTTACATGAAACGCATAGGCGGTCTGAAACATCAGATCGCCGCCGGCGTAACCGCACTGACCGTTGATGGCCGCACCCCTCACCAGCAGCTTCGCCTGTGCTCTGCTGAAATGGCCCGGTTCCAGATCGAGATAGACCAGATCCATGAAACGCTCATGGTTGCCATGGGCAAACACGAAATTATTGTCGAGAACTGCCGCAACCTGAATGACCGGGATCGCCGCGTGTTGCGCAAAAAATTCTCCCGGCAAATTCTTCCCCTGCTAACCCCGATTGCCATTGATCCGGCCCGCCGATTTCCGTTTGTCTCAAATCTGTCGCTGAACCTGATTGTTGCCCTGAACAAATCAACCGGGCCGTCACCCCAGCTTGCCCGGATTAAAATTCCTGACGCCACCCACGTTCCCCAGTTCCTGCATGTTGGCCCCGGGCACCGGTACGTGGGGATTGCCGATGTCATTTCCAACAATCTCGACCTGATCTTTCCCGGCCTGGAGGTAGTTGCCGGCCTGTTCCGCATCACCCGGAACGCCATCACCAGAAACGATCCCAATGGCGCCGCCGATCTGCTCGAAATGATCGCCGGCGAACTGCGTGACCGCAAGTTCGCCCCCGTGGTCCGGCTGCAAACCAGCCCCGATGTAAGCTCCGAAATCCGGGCGATGCTTGCCGGTAAACTGGGGTTGATCGAAGCAGAAGATGTGTTTGTGGCCAAAGACATGGTGGCCCTTGGCGCGCTCATGGAACTGGCCGGGCTCAATCTGCCGAAATTACGCCACCCGCCCCATCGTCCGGTGGACAACGCCGCGCTTGGCGCCCACCGGGATATTTTTACCGCCATTCAGACCGCAGGCTCAATTTTATTGCAGCATCCCTATGAAGCGTTTGTCACTTCGGTAAAACGCTTTGTCCGCGAGGCCAGCCGCGATGCGGATGTGCTGTCTATTAAAATGACACTTTATCGCACCTCCGCCGATACCAGGTTCATTGATTATCTGATCGCGGCGGCCCAGAACGGTAAGCAGGTTGCGGTGGTTGTTGAATTGCAGGCCCGGTTCGACGAGGCGGCCAATATCGCATGGGCCCGCCGCCTCGAAGATGCCGGTATCCACGTCAATTACGGCGTCCTGGGCGTTAAAACCCACTGCAAGACCATTCTCGTGGTCCGTCGCGAAGGCGACAGGTTGCGCCGCTACGCCCATTTCGGCACAGGAAACTATCACGCCGGCACCGCCCTTTTATACAGTGATGTGGGCCTGCTGACCTGCGACGAAATCCTGGCCAGCGATCTGACCGAATTGTTCAATCACCTGACCACCCGCTGGCGCGCCAAGCGTGGTTATGCGCAGATTCTGGCCGCCCCCATGGCTATCAAGAACGCAATTTTGACGAGGATCGAGCGCGAAATCGACTTGCACAGCCCGAAGTCCCCGGGGCTTGTCCGGCTGAAAACCAACGCCCTTGAGGACGTGGACATAACCGACGCCCTTTATGCCGCCTCAAGGGCCGGGGTGAAGGTGGAACTGCTGGTGCGTGACATCTGCCGCCTGCGTCCCGGTGTGCCCGGATTGTCCGAGAATATCACCGTAACCTCCATCGTCGGCCGGTTTTTGGAGCACGCCCGCATCTATTATTTTCGCAACGCCGGCGACGATGAGTTTTTCATCGGTTCAGCCGACCTGATGCGGCGAAATCTGGAGCGGCGGGTTGAAGTCATCGTGCCGGTCCGGGACGCCCCGGCCCGACGCCTGCTCGCACAGGTCCTGCAGACACAGCTCGACGACACGCGAAATGCCTGGGTCATGAATTCCGATGGCAGCTACACCCGGCGCCAGCCGGCCAAAACAGGGGCCCGGGCCACAATAGGCAGCCAGGAGCACGCAATCCGTGCCGCTCGCAAGCGTCAGGTCCGGCCGGTCTCCACCAGGAAATCATTTGCCCGCAACACCGGAATGGGAGCATGAAAATGGCCAGGAACCAACCTTCAGAGGCGACCCCGGAGCCAAAGCCCGACCCCGCCCGAAAAGCCGGGAAACGGCCCACGGAATCCATGGGAAAGAACGGCAAATTCGCCGCCGCTTCATTCGGCAAGAACGCAAAAACCGCCTCCGGACCCTTGGGTAAAAACAGCAAAAAACCACCAAAAACCTCGCAATTGGGCACTTCTCGCGGCATTGAATCCATGTTCCGCAATTCCTACCGCGCCCAGCTCGACATGATCACGCTGGCGGCTACCAAAGCCAACATCATGATCTCTTTGAACGGCCTTCTGGTGTCCATCCTGTTGATATCCGGGGCATATTTTCTAGCAGTTGAGCCCATGCTGATTATCCCGCTGGTAGCATTCCTGCTGACCTGCACCGTGGCCATCATCTTCGCCGTGCTCGCCGCCCGGCCGGCGGTGGATAAAAAACCGCGGCCCCTGGATGATTTTCGAAAGGACGACGCCGACCTGTTGGTCTTTGAACAGTTCGCCAAGCTGGGCCGGGACGACTATCTCGATGCCATGCAGGAAATGATCCAGAACAATGACCGCATTTATCGCAACATGATCATTCATATTCATGCCCTGGGCTCCACCGCCGATTACAAATTCAACCGCCTTTATATCTCCTATAATTCCTTCATGATCGGTCTGGTGATCAGTGTCGGATTGCTGCTGGTTGTAGTGGGCCGCTCCGCCCTGATGTCGGGGGTCTGATCCCATGTCCAGGGTAATTGCACCTGAACGCGCTGCACCCCGTTTTCATCCCGTCAGAACCGGGGTTGCCCTGACCCTTGCGTTAGCCCTTGCCTCTGCCGGCATCGCCATCGCCGACGTCCCCCCCCAATCTGGCGAACGCCACCGGTTCGAAGCAGTTTATGAGCCCTCGGGTGTGGCGCAATTGCCAAATGGACAGGTGGTGGTCGTCGACGATGACAAGAAAAATCCCACAAGCTTTTTTTCCCTGACCGCCGAAATGGTCCTGTCAGAGGAAAAAGCTCCCCGCCGCCCGCTTCTGTCCCTGCCCGCCAAAGGGTTCCCCGCCCGCTCCCTTGTAGATCTGGAGGCGGTGGATGTGGATCAAAACGGCTATATCTATGCCATTACCTCCAACTCCCGTTCCGACAACGGCACCCGCTCGGTAAACCGCGAGAAGTTGATCCGATTCCGTTTCGAGGATAATCGCATTGTCGAGCCACAGGTTCTGACCGGCCTTCTGTCCGCAATGACCGAAATCGATGATCAGTTGACCGCCGCCATCGTCCGGGGCGTTAAAAAGGACAATCGCTTTAACATCGAGGGCCTGAGTTTTTCCGCAAACGGCGAGCAGCTTTTGATCGGTCTGCGTACCCCGGTAATATCAGACCGGGCGGTTATTCTGGTCCTGAACAACCCCGGCGCCGCAATGGATGGGGCCGAAGAACCGCAATTTGCCAGAGAACCCATATATCTCGATCTGGACGGCGGCGGTATTCGCGCCCTGGCCTACGACAACGAACTTGAAGGGATGCTGATCCTTTCGCGACAGCAGAAAAAGGGGAAGAAATTCAAACTGTGGCTCTGGGATCCCGCGTCTGCCCCCTGCCCGCGCCCTGTGCGCATAAAAGGCGATCCGGATCTGGCCAATGCCGAGGGGATCACCCCGGTCCGGCACGCAGGCCAGGCCCGGATCCTGATGGTGTTCGATAATGGCAAACGATCAAAAGCCAAGGGTGGCGAGTATATGTTCCTCGACTATGACCAGCTTGAGATCAAGACCCGTGCATGCCACCCCGATCCAGCACTCTCTTCGCGCGACCGGATCGCCCCCGCTTATGGGTCTGGACCCTAGTGCCGGGTCCGCATGCGTCGGGCGAGTTCTTCAAACTCGTCGGTGTCAATCTCGCCCGCAGCCAATCGCATGTTCAGTGTTTCCAGCGCATCGGGCCGGTAGCGGTTTTGGTCACCGCCGGCCCACTTCGCGATGAAAACCACCAGCGCAACCAGCACCGCCAGCCAGAAAACCATCATCAGGCCGCCAAATGCCATTCCGCCCCCGCCCCAGCCCCATCCTTCAAATGCTCCATAGCCCATCACAATTCACACTCCTTTTGCCCGTGTTATCCCAATCCGCCCGGTCAGCCATTTTCCGGGTGAGCGGCCCGCAGCTCATTCAGGATCGTCTGCATCAGTTCGGTATGGGCCGCCATGATCCTGGCCATATCACCCATGTTGCCCATGCCCATGCCTGTAGCCATGCCCATGCCTGTACCCATGCCTGTCCCGGCCTGCGCTCCCAGCTGCCCCATCATGTCCGGCTGAACCGGAACACCTGGTTGCCCCATCATGCCTGTCCCGACCTGTGCGCCCGGCTGACCCATCATTTCCATTCCGGTGGTCATCATGGCCCGCATCATCATTTGCATCATTGCGGCCATATTGGTCTGGCCAGTCATGGCGCTCTGGCCCGGTGTGAGTACCCCACCCATCATATCAGTCTGACCAGACGCCCCAGTCTGGTCCATGACCATTCCGTCGGCGCCACCCATGGGGGTGGCGGTCTGGGCCATCACAGCAGGGGCCGCGCCCAAACCGGCGATCACCGTGGTAACCACAAGAGCGGATTTCAAAAGGGGTTTCATTTTCAGTCATCTCCTTTGCCAGTGCGAACCGCTCACCAGTGGCGATCCGTCCGGAACTTACAAATATTAGATTGTGCGCATGTTGACCTGACGCAAGTGCGGCGTTCTGGCGCAGCGTGTGGCGCCCCGGTTAGCGCGCCTCGCAAACCACGAAACTTGTGAGGACCAGTGACAACCCGTTGCGGGTCGCCAGTATTGTGTCGAACCGCCGAAAACGCTAACAAACACCCACATGCGGGTAACAACCCACAACAATTCAGCATGGGCAGGCACTTGAGAACCCGGACACAATGACCCCACCCACGGCACCGCCCACTCCGCAGCGCCAGACCGGCAGTGTCCACCGGGGCTCAACGATACCCCTTTATCATCAGTTGTTTCTTAGTCTTCGTGACCGGATCTATGGCGGCGAGTGGCACGCGGGCGAATTGTTCTTGCGCGATGCCGATATCGAGCAAGCCTATGAAGTCAGCCGAATAACGGTTCGCAAGGCCATGGACCGTTTGGTGGACGAGGGGCTGGTGGTTCGCTTTCGCGGCAAGGGCACGTTCGTCGCTGCAATCCCGTTGCCAGAGCCGGCAAATGCCAACAATGCCAGGCCGCCTGATTTTGCAGCCATCGACGGGGAATACACCAGAAAAATTCTCGAAATTTCGAAAATTTTAGTGTCCAAATCCACCGCCGACCGATTGCGGGTTCCCGACAATCACATGGTGTCCATGCTGCGCCTGATGCATCTGGGCGATGGTGTGCCCATCGGCCATGAGGCCATTTTTGTCGACAACTATAAATGGCCCGATATTTTTGACCGCAAAGCGGTTGAAAGCGAAGAGCTTGGTGACATTTATCAGCGCCGGGGAATGAATGTCGTTCAGATTCAGCAGTCGGTTACCGCTGTGGTTCCCTCAGCGGAAACCTCAAAGCTTCTTGCCCTTGAGCCCGGCCAGCCGGTGCTGTTTATTTCAAGAGTTGGTTATGCCCGCGATCGCTCTCCCATCGATTTCCGGCTTATGCACTGCCGCGCCGATCGCTTCGTTCTAAACCAGGATATCCGGCCGGCTTAAAGCCAGATCAGAGAGGCGAAACCCATAAACGGGTGCGCTACCTCAAGGACCTGCAAAAGACCTTACCCCAGGGTGCGGGCAAGGGCGGTTGCCCCATCGAAGCGTTTTTTTAGCCGGTCGATGCGGGCGCGGCGCTCCGGGCGCGGTGCAATGGAGGCGGAAATTTCCGCTTCCGGGGTCCGCCGGCCCAGGGCTTTGCAGGCAATCCGGTAAGCGCCGACGCTGGTGGCGGCCAGTGGCTGCTTTGGCACCTTGATGGTTGTGCCGCACACATCGGCGATAATGGCCGGCCAGACCCCGCTTTGCGCCCCACCGCCCACCAGTGTGATCGGCCCGCGCCCCGAAAGGGCTGCAAGGTTGGCGGCAATGGCAAATGCCACCCCTTCAAGAACCGCGTAGTACAAATCCCCGGGCCCGTCCCCGGCCCCCAGACCGGTAAACCCGGCCCGCACATCAAGATCAACAAATGGAAACCGTTCGCCTTCCAGATAGGGCAAAAAAACGGCCTCCCCGGGGTTGCTGTCGGCCTCAACGGCCAGCGCCTCGGCGGCTTCCACCGTCAACCCCAGCAATTCGCGCGCCCAG
>JAADFY010000237.1:2109-3467 GCA_013152625.1 Alphaproteobacteria bacterium | reverse complement strand
TTTGTCGCCAATGTTTTGAGCCACTGGGATGGATGTGCAAATACAACCCACCTCCATCAAACAGCTTGTATGGTTTTTTGCCCGGTTCGGTTTTTCGGGCGGCAAATTCTGAAATCGGCATTTGGGGGTATCCATCTAGCTGAGATGCCGTATTACCCCAAAGATACCCCAATTTTCGTGAGAAACAAGGGAATTCTATGTTCAGCAGCGTTCGTTATGGCAAGAAAAAAACCCTTGAAAACAGGGGTTTATGAGGCATTATGTTCATCTATGGAAAATGGTCCTGGTGCCCTGGAGAAGACTCGAACTTCCACTTCCTTTCGGAAACTAGCACCTGAAGCTAGCGCGTCTACCAATTCCGCCACCAGGGCAAGGCGGCACTTCACTAGGGCGCCCCCGCCCGCTTGTCAATTGGCGCACCCAAACCCGATACGATTGCCGGAATATCTCGGTCCGACCCGTATTCCGCGATCTGCACGCTGGCGGTTTCACATGATGCCCGAACATCGTGTTTCATCATCCCCTGCGGCCCGATTGCCACAGGTTGCCAATACCCCTCGACAGGCCAACACCGGGCGGGTTATTCAGGCGGTGCGTTAAATAATTGGAGCGGCAGCCATGCAAACCTCATCCCCCCGGCTGGTTACGGTTATCGGCGGTTCCGGTTTTGTCGGCTCGCTGGTGGTGCAACAACTGGCCCGGGCCGGCTTTGCCATTCGGGTGGCGGTGCGCCGCCCCGATCTGGCCGGCCATGTGCGCATGTTCGGGTCGGTGGGTCAGGTCCAGCCCATCCAGGCCAATGTCCGATTTCCGGATTCGGTTGCCCGGGCGGTGGCCGGGGCCGACATTGTCATCAACCTGGCCGCCATCGACCATGAGCGGGGGCGCCAGCGATTTGACGCTGTTAATGCCACCGGGGCGGGAACCGTTGCCGAAGCCGCCCGCCGCGCCGGTGTAACGCGTCTGGTTCATGCCTCCCTGATTGGTGCGAGTGAGAATTCACAAAGTGCCAATTTACGAGCCCGTGCCGCAGGAGAAAAAGCGGTACACGCCGGGTTTGGCGACGCTCTGGTTTTGCGCAGCGGACTGATTTTTGGCCAGGCTGACAGGTTCTTTAACACCTTCGGCAAGCTGGCCCGCATGTTTCCGGTGCTGCCCATAGTCGGCGCAAAGACCAGGGTGCAGCCCCTTTATGTGGGAAATTTTGCCACAGCGATTGCCAATGCCGCTAAAGGCCAAGGCGATGGGGGTCAAGGTGATGTGGGCACAATTTACGAACTGGGCGGCCCGGAGATCGACACCGTCAGGGGGCTGATCAACCGGTTTTTGAGCATAACCGGACGTTCTAATCTGCTGGT
>JAADFY010000237.1:0-2079 GCA_013152625.1 Alphaproteobacteria bacterium | reverse complement strand
CGGAGCGTTTTTCACCCAGATGCTGCCCAACCCCATCATGACCGTGGACGCGGTGGCCCAACTGGGCGAAGAAGCGGTGGTATCTGCCGGCGCAATGGATGAGGGACGCACCCTGGCCGCGTTTGGTGTCACCGGTACTTCCATGGACGCCATACTGCCCACCTATTTGTGGCGGTTTCGCCCCAAGGGCCAATATGACACCGCCGGCATGCCCAACCATCAATAACGGCCACCCGAACGAGCCCTATCCGACCAGGGCCAGGCCGATCAGGCCGGCAACCCCGACAATAATCCGCCACCAGCCGAACGGGGCAAACCCGTAGCGCGAAACAAAGTCCAGCAGATAGCGCACAACGATGGCCCCGGCGATAAAAGCTGCGCCAAACCCCACCGCAATGGACAGCCCGAACCCGCTTTGGTCAATTAAATCGCCGTTTCTGTACAATTGCAGGCCAAACGCCCCGGCCATGATCGGCAGCGCGATAAAAAACGTAAACTCCGCGGCCGAACGCTTGTCGGCGCCAAAAAGCAGCGCCCCGACAATTGTTGCCCCCGAGCGGCTGACGCCGGGAACCAGAGCCAGCATCTGAAACAGCCCGATGATCAACCCCAGGTGCCACGGGTAGGTGTAAATATCGGTATAGCGCACCTCAAGTTTCAGCCCGTCCACCCATATCAGGATCACCCCGCCGACAATCAGCATGATGGAAATGGTCAGTGGGCTTTCGTAAATTACCCCGATAATGAACTCGCCGGCAAAAAGCCCCAGCAGCGCGGCGGGGAAACTGGCCAGCACCACATTGCGCGCAAAAGCCCACGCATAGGGCCGCCCCCGGAAGGCATCGACGACAAGCTGACCGAGTTTGGCAAAATAAATCGTGACGATCGCCAGGATCGCCCCGAGCTGGATGAGCACCTCGAACGATCGGCCCGGACTTTCAAACCCGAGGAAAAACCCCGCCAGCAGCAGATGGGCGGTGGACGAAACCGGCAGGAATTCTGTCAGTCCCTCAAGAATGCCCAGCCCCAGCGGGATTAAAAGCCCTTGATTGGGGTCCACTCGATCACCTGTCTCATCAATTGCCGGTGCACCGGGCATCCGGGCGGCGGGCGTGTTATATAGCCGGGAATCACACGTTATGTCATCGTGTCGATAATGGTTAGGTCACGGACTCATAATCGGAGATGAAATGGTATGAGCCAATTTGTTCACATAACAGGCGCAAGAACGATGGAAACCAAATGGTTTTCAAGTTCTTGGTACGCATTAGGTGGACAAATTGGCCATAACCTCGTGGTCGCTCAATTGGCTGTAATCTGCCAGCCGGTCCGGCGCGAGGACAAACAAAACCCGCAGGGCGGAGGGCTTAACCGGGTGAAAAACCCGCTTTTCGCCCTTCTTCGTGCATATTTTTGCCAATTGAAGCGCCATATCGCCCCCGTTTATGAGTCCGTGACCTAGATCGCAGGGACCAAATGCCCCAGTTGCTCCACTATAAATTACAGCCCGCGGCCCGCCTGATACGCCTCATGCTGGCCGAGTATGGCAGCCGGTTCACGCTTACCGAGGTCAAACCCTGGCAGCGGCAGGACGAATGGCTCAAATATGACCCCGCCGCCGAGGGGCCGGTGTTTGTGGTGGATAATTTGCCGCCCATTGTCGGGCTAAGCGCCATTACCCTTTATATCGAGGAAAATGTCGCCCCCGATGAACAGGGCAAGCTTTTGGTGCCGTTGGGCATTGCCCAGCGGGCCGAAGCCCGCCGTTTGCTGGACTGGTGCATGTTCAAGCTGGCCGATGAGGCCACGCGCTATTTTCTGGCCGAAAAGCTGATCAAGCGCGATACTGGCGCCGCCCCCGACCCGGCGGTATTGCGGGCCGCCCGCTCCAATCTGGGCGAGCATTTACACTATTTCACCTATTTGCTGGTCGCCCGGCGCTGGCTGGCCGGCGATGCCATGACCATTGCCGATTTTGCTCTGGCCGCCCATTTGTCGGTCATTGACTATTTTGCCGACATGCCGTGGGAAAATGCCCCCGAGGTCAAGGACTGGTATCAGCGCATCAAATCGCGTCCC
>JAADFY010000236.1 GCA_013152625.1 Alphaproteobacteria bacterium | reverse complement strand
GTGGGTGTTCTTTCACTCTTGGAGTACCACACCTTGCCCTTCCCTCTTTCCCCCTCCCCCCTGCGGGGAGGGGTCGGGGGTGGGGGTACTCTTTTTTCTTCACGCGGAGTTCGCTTTCGCGCTCTTTTTTGTCTCACGGCCTATTCGGTGCTCCGCACCGGGCCTACGACGTGCGGCGCTTGCGCCGGCTCGCTTGCGCTCGCTGTTCTCCCGGTCAGAGAAAAAGGCGGCTGCGAGCGTAGGGGCTCGCACCTCGCCCGGGCGGCGCTTCAATAAACCAGCTTAACCTGGGGCCAATAGCCGGTTAAGGTCCCACTTTGTTTCGTTTGGATTGCCCGGGGCCTGTGACCAGCACTCAACTTATTCTTTTTGGCCTGTTCGGCGTCGTATTCGGGGCACTCTTGTGGGGCCGGATCCGCTATGATCTCATTGCATTTACCGCCCTTGTTGCGGGGCTTTTGCTCGGCGTGGTGCCTTCCAATACGGCCTTTGACGGCTTCGGCCACCCGGCAACCATGGTTGTCGCACTGGTCCTGATCGTATCCCGGGGACTGCTCAATTCCGGCGCCGTCGATATCATCACGCGCACATTTGTCGATCATTCCCGGGCGCTTGGCCTGCATATTGCCCTGTTCGGGGGCATTGGCGGGCTGCTATCGGGGTTCATGAACAATGTGGCCGCGCTGGCGCTGTTAATGCCGGTGGACATACAGGCCGCCAACAAGGCCGGTCGACCACCGGGCCAAACATTGATGCCCCTCAGTTTTGCCACCATTTTAGGCGGCCTGACCACCCTGATCGGCACCCCGCCCAACATCATCATCGCCTCGTTCCGGCAAACCGCAATTGGCGAACCGTTCCGCATGTTTGATTTTTTCGCGGTGGGCGCCGCAGCCGCCATTGTCGGGATCATCTTTATTTCCACCATCGGCTGGCGCCTGATCCCCCAGGGCAAAACCAACCGAAACGCTCCAAAAGAACTGGCCCGGCTCGAAGGCTATGTGGCCGATCTGGAAGTGCCCAAGGGTTCGAAAATCATCGGCACCCAGGTGCGCGATCTCGATGAAACCGCCCATGAAAATGATTGCGAGGTTTTGGGACTTTTGCGGCGGGGCAAGCGGCTGCCCGGCCGGGCCCGCCGGGAGATCATCCGGGCCGGCGACCGGCTGGTGGTCAAGGCCTCGCCAGAGGCGATCAACGCCCTGAACGGAGCGCTGGGACTGTCGTTGCAGGCCGGTTCGGGAACCGGCAGCGTTATGGATACTGTCCTGGGTGATGATCTGGTTCTGGCCGAGGCGGTGGTCACGTCGGAAAGCCGGCTGGCGGGGCGCACCGCCCAGCAGATGCGGCTGCTGCGCCGCTATGGCGCCACCTTGCTGGGCATTTCGCGGCAGGGCCGCACCATTCGCACCCAGGTGCGCAAAACCAAGTTGCAACCGGGGGATATCGTGTTGCTGGTGGGGGCGCCCGAAGCCGTGGAGGACCTGATTTCGCGTACCTCCAGCCTGCCCCTGGCCGACCGGGGCTTTAATGTTATCCAGCACAGCCGCGCCTGGATGGCGATCGGGATTTTCTCTGCCGCTATCGGGGCGGCGGCCATCGGACTGGTGGACCTGCCGGTGGTTCTGGCCGCCGTCGTGGTGGCCTATGCCTTGACCGACATTGTGCCGTTGCGCGAAATTTACGACGCCATCGAATGGCCGGTAATCGTTTTGCTGGCCGCTTTCATTCCGCTTGGGGCGGCGCTGGAAAGCAGCGGTGGCACGGCTCTGATCGCCAGTGGTCTGACCGTTCTGACCGGCGGCCTGCCGGCATGGGTGGCGCTAACGGCGGTTATGGTGGTGACCATGACCATGTCGGATGTGCTCAACAATACCGCTACCGCCATTGTCGCGGCCCCGGTGGGGCTGGCATTGGCGCAAAATATGGGGGTGAACCCCGATCCGTTCCTGATGGCGGTGGCGGTGGGGGCGAGTTGTGCCTTCCTGACCCCCATCGGGCATAAAAACAATATGCTCATTCTTGGCCCGGGCGGTTACAAATTTGGCGATTACTGGCGCATGGGCCTGCCGCTGGAAATTCTGGTGGTGGCCACGGCGGTGCCGGTTATTCTTGTGGTCTGGCCGCTGTAGGGCCTGGACCCTAATTCAGTTCCGAGCCGATCTTGTAAAATTTCTCCCGCCGATGCTCGCGGATTTCGAGCCGGGATTTGCCGGTAAAATCGGACAGAAACGTTGCCACCGCCTGCCGGCAAGCTTCCATGGCCTCCTCGATACCCCGATGGGCGCCGCCCACGGGCTCATCAATTATCCCGTCAATGACCCCAAACCCCATCAGGTCCTCCGCGGTTATCTTCATGGCGGTGGCCGCGTCCTGGGCCTTTGCGGCATCACGCCACAGGATCGAAGCGGAGGCCTCGGGGGAAGCGGCGGTGTAAATGGCATGTTCGAGCATTAAAACGCGGTTGGCGGTGGCAATGGCGATGGCTCCGCCCGAACCGCCCTCGCCAATGACAATCGCCAGATTGGGCACACCCAGACTTAAACATTTCTCGGTGGAGCGGGCGATCGCTTCAGCCTGCCCGCGCTCCTCGGCGCCAATGCCGGGATAGGCGCCGGCGGTATCGATAAACGAAAGCACGGGAATATCGAACCGGTCGGCCATGTCCATTATGCGCACCGCCTTGCGATAGCCCTCGGGGCGGGCCATGCCGAAATTGTGTTTTAATCGGGCTTCGGTGGTGGAACCTTTTTCATGGCCCATGACCGCTACCGAACGCCCCTCAAAACGGCCAAACCCGGTCAGAACCGCCTTGTCGTCGGCAAATTTCCGGTCGCCGGCCAGGGGTACGAAATCGGTTATGAGATGGGTTAGATAGTGGGAAAAATGGGGCCGGGCCGGGTGGCGGGCAACCTGGGTTTTCTGCCAGGGGGTGAGTTTTTTGTAAATTTCACGCAAAGCCTCGTCGGCCCGCGCCTCCAGCCGCTCAACTTCGTCATCAATATCCACCGCCTCGCCGCTTTGGGCCAGGGCCTTGAGTTCTTGAACCTTGCCCTGAAGATCGGCCACGGGCTTTTCAAATTCGAGATAGGACTGCATGGGGGGTTTGTGTGCTCTTTTGCGCCGGTTTCAATTGGGGATGATTGGCAAAAACGTGGCGACCGGAGGGCGGTGTGTCAAGGGTTTGACCTCGATTATGCCACCGCCATGGGATGGGTTGCGACCAGGGCGCGCAACCTTGCGTCCAGAAGATGGGTGTAAATCTGGGTGGTGGAAATATCGGCATGGCCGAGCAGCACCTGCACCACACGCAGATCGGCCCCCCCTTCGAGCAAATGAGAGGCAAAAGCGTGGCGAAGCACGTGGGGGGAAACCGAGTGAGCGGGCAATCCAGACCGTACCGCCAGCGCTTTCAGATCGCGGGCAAAAACCTGACGGGCGAGATGGCCGTTGGCGGAACTGGCCGCAAAAACAAAACCGGGGCCCGGCGTGGCGTAGTCAAACAAGGCACCTCGTGCCTTGTCGGTTAGCGGAACAATGCGTTCGCGCCCGCCCTTGCCGACGATTTCGAGAAACATGGCGTCTTTTACGATCGCCTTTCGGGGCAGCGCCACCAGTTCTGAAACCCGCATACCGGTGGCATAAAGCAGTTCGAGCAACACATGCAAACGCCGGGCCCGGTGCAATTTTGCCGGGGCCAAATCCGGCAACCCCGCCTCACGCCCGGCGCAATCGAGCAGGTGCCCCACCTGTTCAACGCTTATGGTTTTGGGCAGGGCGGCGGCGCGTTTCGGGGCCGGCACAATGCGGGTCGGGTCGTCGGTGCGCAGGCCCTCGGCTACCAGGAACCGGTGAAACTGGCGCATGGCACTTAGCTGGCGGGCGGCACTGGCGGCAGCCAAACCACGTTTGGTGAGTGCCGACAGATACCTTTGAACCTCGGGGCGGCCACTGGAAAAAATAATTCCGCCGCCGGTCTCGACAAACACGCAATAGTCCACCAGATCACGGCGATAGGCATGAAGGGTGTTACGGGCCGCACCGCGCTCCGCACTCATCATTTCCAAAAACGCCTCAACGCTTTGAGCCCAACCGAGTGGGACCGGTGGGTGCGACATGGAGCTAGCCGAACAGATCGCGGGCGGGAATGCGCTGGGTGATCTCTTCCTGGCCGGGCTTTACAAATACGGTCAGCGCGACCATACCCCCAAATGCCACCCCCCCCAGGATGGCAAGCAAAACAAATAGCCGGATCAGGGTTGGCATCTGGGCAATTACCTCTCCAACTTAACTCATGTATGATTTGGTGGCCACGTTCAAGCACAATGGCGCGAACAGATACGGCACAATAAGGCCAGAAAAGGGATATTACTGTGGAGGCTACACTTACCCCCCCCAACGCAACACCGGCCCAGCGCCAGTTCGTGCTCGAACAACTCGGCGGGCGGCCCGTTGTGCTGGTTGGCATGATGGGCGCAGGCAAAACCACTGTCGGTCGCCGCCTGGCAACCCATCTGGGCCTGGAATTTGTCGACAGCGATGCCGAAATCGAAAAAGCGGCGGGCATGACCATCGAGGAAATTTTCGAAACCCATGGCGAGGCCGAATTTCGGGCCGGGGAAGCCCGGGTTGTGGCACGCATTCTTAAAGGCCGCGATATGGTGGTGGCCACCGGCGGGGGCGTTCTTGTCAACGACGCCACAAGGGACCTGATCAAACAGCAGGCGGTGTCGGTATGGCTGAAAGCGGATACCGATCTGCTTTTCTCGCGGGTTTCGCGGCGGGGCCATCGGCCGCTGCTTAAAACCGAAAACCCGCGCAAGACCCTCGAAGATCTGATCGAAGTGCGCTATCCGCGCTATTCCCAGGCTGATGTAACCATCATCTCGCGGGATATTCCCCACGATCATGTGGCCGAACAGGCCATCGTTGCCCTGTCGGAGCTGTTTTATGATCGGGCCCGAACCGGCTCATGACCCAAGGGCAGTTTCACACGGTTCGCGTGGCGCTTGGCGCGCGGGGCTATGATATCAAAATCGGCGAAAACGCCTTTGAAACCGTTGCTGATTTCTTGTGCAAAAACCACAAGGGCCGCCGGGTGGGCATTGTGACCGATGAGAATGTGGCGGCAACCCAACTGGGGCGTTTGAACAAAAGCCTTGAGGCCGCCGGTATCGCCCATATGGAGGTTATCGTGGCCGCCGGGGAGGCATCAAAATGTTTTGCCACTCTGGAAATGATCGTCGAGGCGCTCATTGGCGCGCGGCTGGAGCGGGGCGATATTGTTATTGCCCTTGGTGGCGGAGTGGTGGGGGATCTGGCCGGGTTTGCCGCTGCCATTACCCGGCGGGGCATGGATTTCATTCAGGTGCCAACCAGTCTTTTGGCCCAGGTAGATTCGTCTGTGGGCGGCAAGACCGGGATCAATTCAAGATTGGGAAAAAATCTGTTCGGCGCCTTTCACCAACCCCTTTTCGTGGCCGCAGATCTGACTGCCCTTGAGACCCTGCCGGCCCGCCAGTTTGCATCCGGCTATGGGGAACTGGTCAAACATGCCTTGATCTGCGACGAAGATTTTTTTGACTGGCTCGACGCCAATCTGGACGAAATCCTGGCCCGGGGTCCGGCCCTGGCCACCGCGATTGCCCGCGCCGTTGCCATAAAAGCAACCATCGTGGCAAAAGATGAACGCGAGGCCGGCGAACGCGCGTTACTCAATCTGGGGCACACGTTCGGGCACGCACTGGAAGCAGCCGCGGGTTATTCCGGCGCGTTGCTGCATGGGGAGGCCGTGGCCATCGGCTGTGTGCTGGCCCATGAATACTCCTCGCGGTTGGGGCTCGCGCCAGCCCATGACGGGGCGCGAATGGCAAAACATTTGCATCGGGCGGGCCTGCCCACCACATTAGCCGATATCACGGTTGAACCGCCAACGGCACCCGAACTGATGACGCTGATCGGGCAAGACAAAAAAGTAACCGGCGGGGCCCTGACCTTTGTTCTGACCCGGGGGATCGGCAAAGCCTTTGTACAACCCGGGGTCGACGGCGTATTGGTGGAAGCATTCCTGAAGGAGAAACTTGAATAATGTCCGCAAATCTGTGGATTTCAATCATCGGTATCGCCATTTTGCTGTTTTTGTCGGGGTTTTTCTCCGGCTCCGAAACGGCGCTTACCGCATCCTCGCGGGCCCGGATCCGGCAGCTAAAAAAGGCAGGTTCGCACAATGCGGGCCTGGTGGAACGACTGGTGGAGCGCAAGGAGCGACTGCTGGGCGCGCTCCTGCTGGGGAACAATCTGGTCAATATTTTAGCCTCAGCCATCGCGACGGCCATATTCATCGATGCGTTCGGTGCAAACGGGGTGGTTTACGCCACCCTGGCCATGACCCTTTTAGTGGTCATCTTCTCCGAGGTGCTGCCCAAGACGTGGGCCATCACGCGGCCAGACAGTTTCTCCCTGGCGGTGGCGCCGTTCCTGCGGCCGGTGGTGACCCTTTTGACGCCGTTTTCGTTTGCCGTCGAAAAGCTGGTGGGGGTCATTCTGGGCCTGTTCGGGGTCGACCCCAGGCAATCGCGCAACGGGGTGACCGGACATGACGAATTGCGCGGTACAGTGGACCTTTTGCACCATGAAGGCGAGGTGATCAAAAAAGACCGGGACATGCTGGGGGGCATTTTGGATCTTCGGGAGCTTGAGGTTTCCGATGTGATGATCCATCGCACCCAAATGACGGCCCTGGATGCGGACCTTGAGCCCGGCAAACTGGTGAGCGAAATCCTCGACAGCCCGTTTACCCGCATCCCGCTGTGGCGGGGCGAACAGGACAATATCATCGGTATCATTCACGCTAAAAACGTCCTTCGGGCCCTGCACGAAGCAGGGGGAGACATCAATAAGGTCGATGTGGCGACGATCGCCTCCAAACCATGGTTTGTGCCCGACACCACGCCATTGCAGGATCAGCTGAACAATTTTCTGAAAGGAAAATCGCATTTTGCCCTGGTGGTGGACGAGTTTGGCGAAGTGGAAGGACTGGTCACGCTGGAGGATATTCTCGAAGAGATTGTGGGGGATATTTCCGACGAGTATGACGAGGTTCATGAAGGGGCTCGCAAACAGGCCGATGGCTCATATCTGATCGACGGGGCCAAACCCATTCGTGATGTGAACAGGTTGCTGGACTGGAACCTGCCCGACGACGAGGCCACGACAATCGCCGGACTGATCCTGCACGAGGCGAAAATGATCCCCTCGGTCAACCAGAGTTTCAATTTTCACGGATTCAGATTTCGGGTAACCAAAAAAGTGCACAACCGGATAACCGAATTGCGAGTATCGAAAAGCTGAACGGGGCCTATTGACCAGAGTCGGCAGGCTGCACATTGATCGACAGGGCGTGTACGCCAGCGTCAAACTCGTCCTGCAGACACCCATTTATGGCCCGATGCTGCTCGATGCGGCTAAGCCCGGCGAGCCGATCGGCGGTGATTGTGATCCTGAAATGGGTGCCGCCGCCTTCGCGCCAGCCCCCATGCCCGCGGTGCTTTTCGCTCTCGTCAATCACTTCGAGCAGGTTCGGGGTGAAAGTTTGTCTCAACTTGTCTATAATGGACGCCCTTATCGGCTTGGCTTGTTTGTCCGGCATGATCCATATCCTTTTAACCCACCCATTTACGGGGTCACATAAACCTAGATGGCACGCGATTCAAAACTGTTTGACGGCATTCGCATCAAACGCCGCTCGGCGGCAAAACCGGAAAGCACCAGCCACGCGCCATGCGCCTGGCAGGGGTGCGAACGGGCAGGCGCTCACCGGGCGCCCAAAGGGCACAACAAGGACGGCGCCTATCACATGTTCTGTCTCGAACATGTGCGCGCCTACAACAAGTCGTTCAATTATTTTTCCGGGATGAAGGAAAATGATGTTGATGATTTAATCCTGAACAGCGCCAAGACAGGGGAGCGGCCCACCTGGCGGGTGGGGGCGGAACGGGGTGGGCCGGCGGCCAAACCGGTGCAGCCAGCCAAACCGGGTGTGCGCGACTGGACGGGAAAGCGCATCAATGACCCGTTCAATGTTTTTGCCCGTTATGCCCGTACCCAGGCCCGCAGCCCGGCCAAGGAACGTGAGCGCACCATGCTTTCCACCGATAAAAAAGCGATTGAAATGCTGGGTCTTGAGGGTCAGCCTGATTCCAAGGCGATCAAGACGGCCTATAAATCAATGGTCAAACGCCATCACCCGGACGCCAATGGCGGCGACAAGGGGTCTGAAGAGCGATTGCGCAATATTATCGTGGCGTTCAACCATCTCAAAGACAAGGGCTTTGTCTGACTTTAGCGGCTGCCGGGGTAACCCGGGCTATTTGGACATTCCAAGTTTGCTGGTATAGAGCGCGCCGAGCCAGCTACCTGCCGCAAGTTCGTGCGGCCATCGACCGCGCGCAGAGATTTTCATGACCGAGCAATCCAAATTACCTGATACCAGATATTCCGTTCGCGAGCTGTTTGGCATTAACAGCGATCTGATGGTGAAGGGATATACCACCGCGGACGAGCATGTTCCGGACTTTGACACCGATTACCTGTTCGATCCGGCAACCACACAGGCCATTCTGGCCGGGTTCGAGCATAATCGCCGGGTGATGATCCAGGGCTATCACGGCACGGGCAAATCCACCCATATCGAGCAGGTGGCGGCCCGGCTCAAATGGCCGCTGGTGCGAATCAACCTCGACAGCCACATCTCGCGGATCGATCTGGTGGGCAAGGACGCGATTGTGGTGCGCGACGGCATGCAGGTGACCGAGTTTCGCGACGGCATGCTGCCGTGGGCGCTGAAAAACAATATCGCCCTGGTGTTTGACGAATATGACGCGGGCCGGCCCGATGTGATGTTTGTCATTCAACGGGTGCTTGAGGTTTCGGGGCGTTTAACCCTTCTCGATCAGAACAAGGTCATTCGCCCCCATCCCGCCTTTCGTCTGTTTGCCACCACCAACACCATCGGTCTGGGGGACACGTCGGGACTTTATCACGGCACCCAGCAAATCAATCAGGGTCAGATGGACCGCTGGTCGATCGTGGCCACCCTGAACTATCTCGCCCACGATCAGGAGGCGGGTATCGTTTTAGCCAAGGCGCGCTCCTATGACACCAAAGACGGTCGCGAGACCGTCTCGAACATGGTGCGGCTGGCCGACCTGACCCGGTCGGCGTTCATGAACGGCGATCTGTCTACGGTCATGAGTCCGCGCACGGTGCTGACCTGGGCGGAAAACGCGGAGATATTCGACGATGTCGCGTTTGCCTTCCGCCTCACATTTTTGAACAAATGTGATGATCTGGAGCGCCCGTTTGTGGCAGAACTCTATCAGCGCGTCTTTGGTGTGGATCTGCCCGAATCATCGGTCAATCTGGCCATCAGCGCCTGATCGAACTCCGGCGGAGGCACAATTGGCGCAATCGTCTCGAATACGACACAACCGGAAAGATGAAAGCGCGGGGTTCAAGGCCGCGGTGGCGACAGCCATGCGCGCCGTCAGCGCAAAGGCTGATCTTGAGGTAGCGTTTAACGCCGACCGGGCAATGCTTAGCGGCAACACCGCCAGACTGGCCAACCTGCCCCGGCAGCCGGACCCGTACGATATTTCAGTGGCGCGGGGACAAGGCGATGCCATCGCCCTGCGGCTGGCCTCCCACGACGGAGCAACCCATCGACGCAATGCCCCCGCCGATCCGGACGCGCGGGCCGCATTTGACGCCATGGAACAGGCGCGCATTGAAATGCTGGGGTGCTCTTTGCTGCCCGGCATGAGCGAGAACCTGCGCGATGCTCTGGATGACCGGCTGGTCCGGGCCAACCTGAATTCGGTGACCGAACTGGGCGATGCGCCGTTGGCCGAGGCGCTTGGCCTCATGGTGCGCCGCCAACACGGGGCCAAAACCATTCCCGACAGCGGCAACCGCATTCTGGCATTGTGGGGCAAGCAGATCGAAGGGCAGGCCGCGACGTCCATGGTGGCGCTAAAAGAGCACCTGAGTGATCAGGAAGCGTTTTCCGCCGCCAGCCGCGCCCTGTTGCGCGACCTGGACATGATCACCGATATCGACCCGAGCGATGCGGACAGCGAAGATGACAATGCCGACGACGACGCCAGCGCGGACAATTCACGCAATCAGACCGGTGATGACCCCGAAGCGGACGGGCAGGGCGACGCGGAAGCCGCCGACACCGAGGGGGCGGGAGAAGAGGACGAAACCTCAGAAGCCGACGCCGGGGAAGCGGACTGGACCGAAACACGCGAAATGGACGCCGACGAAGCCGGCAATGAGGCGCCGGCCACCCCGCCGCCGGGTTCGCAGTCCGGGGACATGTCGAACCTTCATGACTACAAGGTGTTTACAACCCGGTTTGACGAAGTCGTCGCGGCCAACGAATTGTGCCCGCCTGAAGAGCTTGAACAACTGCGCGGGCTTTTGGACAAGCAACTGGAAAACCTGACCGGGGCCATTGCCCGGCTGGCCAACAAACTTCAACGGCGCCTGATGGCCCAGCAAAACCGGTCCTGGGAATTTGATCTCGAAGAAGGGGTGCTCGATGCCGCCCGGCTTACCCGGGTGGTCACCGATCCCATGCAGCCCCTTTCGTTCAAGGCGGAACGCGATACCGAGTTTCGCGATACAGTGGTCACCCTGCTGATTGACAATTCAGGTTCCATGCGCGGGCGCCCGATCACGATTGCCGCCATATGCGGCGACATTCTAGCGCGCACGCTGGAACGGTGCGGCGTGCGGGTGGAGGTTTTGGGCTTTACCACCCGGGCGTGGAAAGGGGGCAAATCCCGCGAGGCGTGGATGCAGGCCGACCGGCCGGCCAACCCGGGCCGGGTCAACGATATTCGCCACATCATTTACAAAAGCGCCGACCAGCCTTGGCGCCATGCCAAACGCAATCTGGGCCTGATGATGCGCGAGGGCCTGCTGAAGGAAAATATCGACGGTGAAGCGCTGTTATGGGCCCACCGCCGGCTGCTGGGGCGGCCGGAACACCGACGTATCCTGATGGTGGTATCTGACGGGGCGCCGGTGGATGACAGCACCCAGAGCGTCAACGCGGGCAACTATCTGGAAAGTCATTTGCGTTTTGTCATTGAAGACATCGAGGCGCGCTCGCCGGTTCAGCTCATCGCCATCGGCATCGGCCATGATGTAACCCGCTATTACCGCCGGGCGGTCACCCTGCTGGACGCCGAGGAACTTGCCGGGGCGCTGACCGACAAGCTGGCGGAACTGTTCGATGAAGAGCTGCCCGGACCGGCGCGGCGGCGGCGGGCATGAGCGGCCGGGCGGTTGCCCTGGCTGCAACTTTGGCTGCTGCTCTTGGCGCAGTGCCGGCAATGAGCGCTGAAATTTCCATCAAGTCCACACCCATCGATCTTTATCGCGGACAGCAACCGGGGGCAAAAATCGACGCGCTGATCTGGCGGGGCGGCCTGGAGCTGAACGCCACCGACCCCAATTTCGGCGGACTATCTGACCTGACATTTGTCGGGGCGGAAAATCGGATCCTTACGGTCACTGATCGCGGCCGGTTTGTCTCCATGTCGCTCATATATGACGAACTGGGGATAATTTCGGCGGTTACCGGTGGCGAGATAACCCGGATTGTCAATTCAAAGGGAAACCCGCTCCCCAACCGGTTTTCCTCCGATGCTGAAGCGCTGGAGACAATTTATCGCGACGGTAAACCGGCGGCGGTGCGGGTTGGGTTTGAAAACCTGACCCGGGTGGCCGACTTCGAACTGGTGAACGGCCAGCCCGGCGGGCGAGCCCGGGAAGTGGTCATTCCGCGCTGGCTGTCCTCGGATCGTTCCAACAATTCCATCGAGGCGGTGTGCATTGCGCCACCGGCATCGCCGGTGGCCGGCTCGACAATCATTCTGACCGAGGGGATACCGGCAAAAGGCGGGTTTGCCGGCGTGATGCTGGGAAAAGCCGACCAGGGATCCTTAACCCTTGCGCGAATAGACGGCATGAACCCCACCGCGTGCGCGTTTGCCCCCGACGGTGATCTTTATGTGCTCGGGCGCGGCATATCCCTGTTTGGTTTTACCATGCAGGTGCGCCGGATTGAGGCCAACGACGTGCAGCCGGATACGGTTTTGGGCGGCACCATCGTGCTCAAGGGCATGGGGGGTGATGTGGACAATATGGAAGGGCTGGCGATCTCGGAAGGGCCGCTGGGGGATACGCGTCTGACCCTTGTTTCGGACAACAATTTCTTCGACTGGCAGCGAACAATCATGTTGCAGTTCTCACTGCCGGGGCCAACTGTTACGGATTGACCGCCCGGTCGGTAATTCTGGCGCGCAACGCCCAGTACGGCACGAGAAGCACCAAAGCCACCAATATCTTGACCGCAAAATCACCTAGTGCCCAGGACACCCAGCGCGGCGCTTCCCCGGCCAGCAGGCCCATTACAGGAATGTTTTCGATGGCGAAGGGATCACTGGCGCCCAGCCAGGTGAACTGAGCGGCAAAGGCGAGGGAAAAGAACAGCACCGTATCAAGCACCGAACCCAGGGTTGACGAAATCAGAGGGGCGCGCCACCAGTGCGGCGAATTGCGCAGCCGGTCAAAAATGGCGACATCAAGCATCTGGGCGACAAAAAAAGCGGTGCCGCTGGCCAAGGCGATGCGCGGACTGGCAAGCGCCACGGAGAGGACTACGGCTATGGCAAAGCCCACCAGAACGACGCCCCGGGCCCCTCTGGGGCCGAAGTGGCGGTTGGTCAGGTCGGTGACCAGAAAGGCCACCGGATAGGTAAA
>JAADFY010000235.1 GCA_013152625.1 Alphaproteobacteria bacterium | reverse complement strand
GCCCGGGTCTGGCGGGCCCGTTCAAACAGTTTTTTCAGCTCCGCGACCCCGGAAAACACAGCCGACACCTGTTCAAACCGATAGTTCGTCTCGGCAGCGAGAAGACGGGCCACGGTGGTTTTGCCGGTGCCCGGCGGCCCCCAGAATATCAAAGAGCCCAGACGCCCCGACCGGAGCATGCGGGTTAACGAGCCGGTGGTGCCGAGCAGGGCGCTCTGGCCGACGATCTCGTCAAGTTTTGCCGGGCGCAAACGGTCCGCAAGCGGTCGGTTTTTGTCGTCGGCTTGCACCGGGTCCTGCCCCGATTGCCCGTCTGCGTCCATAAACAGATCACTCATACGCGCTAACCTGAGGTAAACGAGCGAATGACCCGCTGCCCCCGGCGCATTTCAATTTCCCAGCGCCGGGCACCGCTTAGCGCCACCTGCTCGAACAATCGGGCGCTATCGAGTTCAATTCTGTTCAGGCGCAAGATGACATCGCCGGCCCGCAACCCCATTCGCCCGGCCCGGGACCCGCGCTCTACATCAACGATCAGCACGCCCCCGCCCTGTTCCGAAAGTTCAAACCGCTGGGCCCAATACGGGGTCAGGGTCGCCACATGAGCCCCGGCAAACCGGGTTGAACCGGCAATTAAAATGGTGTCGGTGTCGACGCCGGGGGGCTGTGCTTCCAACTCCACCGTCAATTCCATGGGCGCGCCCCGACGCAAAATGCCAAAGGTTGCCACGCCGCCCACCGACAGGGTCGCCATGCGATAGCCAAACGCGCCTTCGTCTTCGATCATGCGTCCGTTGACCTCAAGGATCACATCCCCCGCAACCAGACCGGCCCGGCCCCCGGCGCTTCCCTCCAACACGCTCGATACCATCGCCCCGTTGGGATATTCCATGCCTAAACTATCGGCCAGAGCGGTGGAGACATCCTGCAAACGCGCGCCAATCCAGGGCCGCTCCAGCGCCCGGCCGGCGGCCCCCGCTTCGGCTACCACCCGGGCCAGATTGGCCGGAATGGCAAACCCGATGCCGTTGGAGCCGCCCGAGCGGGAAAATATGGCGGTGTTGATCCCCACCAGTCGCCCCGACATATCCACCAGAGCGCCGCCGGAATTGCCCGGGTTGATCGCGGCATCGGTTTGTATGAAGGACTGAAAATCGGACACGCCGACCCGGACCGGGCCAGGGCCGACACAATGCCGGATGTTACGGTCTGGCCAACTCCAAAGGGATTGCCAATGGCCAGCACCAGATCGCCCACGGCGAGATCATCGGAATTGGCAAATTCGAGAGCACTGAACTGCCGATCACCGGCGTCGATGATCTTTAGAACCGCCAGATCGGTGTCCGGGTCGGTCAAAACAACTTCGGTCTTGAACGCCCGGCCCTGGGCGGTGGTGATATTGATGTCTGTTGCCCCGTCAATTACATGATTGTTGGTCAGGATCAGCCCGGCGGACGATATGATGACCCCCGAGCCAAGCGACTGGGACAGGCGGCGGCTGGGGCGGCGCTGACCAAAAAAGCGTTGGAAAAACGGATCATTTAGTAGCGGCGACTGCTGCCGGGTAGCCCGGGTGGCATAGACATTGACCACCGCCGGGCTGGCCAGTGCGGCCACCGGGGCAAAACTGAGTTGAACCTGAACCTGGCCCGTGGGTACTTCCCGCACGATTTCAGCCTGCCCCCGGGCCGGGCCGCCGGCCATCAGCCAGGCCGTCATAAATACAAGCAAAATCGACCGAAACCGCATTGTTCAGCCCCCCTCCGTTGGAAAGCACAGGTTCGAACGCCTGTCAGAACCAGCGTCCAGACCCATATTCTGATCACCGTGCCAGAAATCATATGTTTTTGGTCAACTGGTGGCAGAACTTGCGGACTGCCGCCGGTGAAAAAAAAGTCTGATATCGGCCACCGTCTTAACGGCCACCATTCTGGCGCCCGGGCCCGACAATGCCAAGCTCGATTAAGGCGTCGGCGGTATCAAATATGGTTTTACTCACATCCATATAGTCGCGCCCCATCAGGGCGGCGCCCTTTGAGCCGTCAAAATTCTTGCGAATACCAATGTCGCTGCGCATCATTTTCAGTGATTTCTCAAGCGGCGCCAACAGACGCAACAGCCAGACCGGAACCACTTTTCTGGTGACGTTGGCCCACCGATAGCGCTCACGGAGTTTGTCGGCCATCTCAACGAACGGCACATACGGGCCGGTGGCCAGATAACGTTCACCCATCGCGGTCTCGGATTCCAGCGCTGCAATGTGCATGGCCGCCACATCACGCACATCAACAACACAGAACCCCATTTCCGGTATGGCCGGCGCGGAACCATCGAGCAACCTGGAGATTATTCCAAGGGAGAGGGATGTATCCGCATCGGTGGCCGGCCCGAGGATCATGCCGGCAAGAATGGTTGAAAGGCCGATTTCGTTGTCGGTGGCATATTGCCAGGCAAATTGCTCGGCCAGGGTCTTGGCGTCGGAATAGGCCCAGCTTCCGCGTCCGCCGGGGTTGGTCCAGTCGTTTTCATCAAAGCTTTGCTCCGGTGCCCGGTTGCCATGACCATAGGCCACCGCCGCCACCGAACCGGTCAGCACCACCCGCTTGATACCGGCCCGGTTGGCCGCTTCCATGACGTGCCGGGTCCCTTCCACCGCCGGTTTGATCAAGATGGAGGGATCCCGGGGCTCCTCGTCGACCAGCGGCATGGCCACGTGCATGACCGCATCCATGCCCAACATCGCCTCGTCCCAGCCCGCCGCCTCCAGCAGATCGGCTTTAACCAGATCGAGCCGACCGAGCGCCTCAGGCCCGCAAAGACCAGTGACCGCAGCGCGAACCGCATCAGATTTGTCCATGTCGCGCAGGGTGCCGCGCACGTGATACCCCTTGTCGAGCAATTGCGAAATGAGATGTTTGGCAACAAAACCGGAAGCACCGGTGACAAGAATTTTCTGGGTCAAATCAGGTTCCTTTTCCCACGCGTGTCATTTATCCGATAACCGGTACCTTAAAAATCTGTCGGGGCGCCACCTTCGGATTTTCGCCGGGCAACAAATTCGGCCAGTTCTTCACGAATGGCCTCGTCCAGCGCCGGTGGCTCATATTCGGCAATTATACTCTTCCAGATCCCGTTAGCCCGCTGCGGGGTTTGCACCGACCCGGCATCTTCCCAGTTTTCAAAATTGCTCCAGTCGGAAATGAACGGGCTGTAAAACGCGGTTTCATAGCGATCCTGGGTGTGCTGGATCCCAAAGAAATGCCCATCAGGCCCCACTTCCCGGATCGCGTCAAACGCAAGA
>JAADFY010000234.1 GCA_013152625.1 Alphaproteobacteria bacterium | reverse complement strand
AGATCGGCCAGTTCGGTGACGGTGACAAAGCCATCCACATGGAGCGGGGCCTCAACCCCCACATCACCGATCCCGACAAAGGCGAAATCGGCCTTTGAGGCCAGATTTAATGCCGCTGATACCAGGGGCTGGCGGTGGATGGCTTCGCGCTCTTCGGCCGAAGAGGCGACAACCGGCAGCGGCATCGGAAAGCTGCGCGCCTTGGAGGCATCGGCGAGGGCAAAAATGACGTTGTAAAAGCTGGCAGAGCCGTCCGGTGCGATATTTCCCGCCAGGGAAACGATCTTGTGTTGCGGGCACTCCATGGGGGGCAGCAGATCTATGGCGGATTTAAGTGTGCGTCCGGTACCAATGGCAAAAACGGCCGGTTCCGGCATTCTCAAGCGGCGCTCGATTTCGTCCGCGCCGGCTTCTGCAATGCCAAGGGTCGTAGATGTCGAGCGGGGAACCGAGGGGGTAACCTCTACAAACCTGAGGGAAAATCGGGATTTCAGCCGGTCGGCCAATGCCATGAGTTTGGCAATCGGATGATCGATACGCACCTTGAGCAAACCAGAGCTGACCGCCAGAGAAACCAGACGCTGGGCCGATTGCCGGGACACGCCCAATATGCCGGCAATTTCATCCTGACGTTTGCCGGCAACATAGTAGAGCCAGCCGGCACGGGCGGCGATATCCAGCCGTTTGCCTGGCTCCTCTCGGGAGTGACCTGTTGTTTTGCCGCCCATTCGCGCGCCCTGAATGTTAAAAAGAATGCTAATTGTCCATTGGCGGTTTCAACCGGTAACGTCAAGGGCACAGGGCAGGCCACCCGTTCCGGCCAGCGACGAGCCAGCACCATGATGGGCGCTTAAACCAGCTTTGCGGCGGCGCACAGATTTTTCAGTTTTTGCATGGCCAGATCGCGCCCGAGCATGGCCAGGCCGCAATCGGGGGCGGCCATCAGCCGATCGCGGTCAATGTGGCATAAGGCCTGGCGCAACCTTGCTACGATCTGCTCGACCGGTTCCACCTGACTGTCGGCAATAGCGACAGCGCCAAAAATAACCGTGGTGCGTTCAAATTTTTCGAGCAATGCCAGATCGTTGTGCCGGTGGGCGTCTTCAATCGATACCTGATCGACACAGGAAACATCGATAGCGGTGGCGAGGTCAGAATAGGCGCTCTGGTCGGCTTTCTTGTAGTGCCGGTCATCGAGCTTTTGCGGGTAGCCGCAACACATGTGCATGATCCGGGCGACTTCGGCGGGCAGGCCATGAAAACAGCGCTCCAGACATTCGATGCCAAAATCAAGGGCGCGGCTGATATTGCGGGCGAAAACAGGCTCATCGATCTGGATATTTCGGCAGCCGGCCCGGGCAAGGGCCAGAATTTCGAAGTTCAGCGCTTCGGCAAGATCGAAGGCGAATTGTTTTTCGTCGTCGTAGTACCGGTTGGCGGTGGTATCCATGATCGTAAGGGGCCCCGGCACGGTGATCTTGACCGGCTGTTGGGTAAATTGGCTGGCGACAGTGAAATCATGATCGAGAAAATGGCTGCCATCTGGAGAAACGGGACCGGAAATGGTGGGCAGGTCCGTGGTATAGGCGCCGTCACGCAGGGTTGTTGCGGTCAGGTTTTCAAAGTCGAAACCTTTTAGATGCCGGCAATGATAATGAATGTAATTCTCGCGGCGCTGCTCGCCGTCGGTGGGAACATTTATGCCCGCATCCACCTGATCCATGATCGCCCGCCCGGTGGCACGAACAAATAGCTGCTCGCTGGCATCGCTATTGGTGCCGAGCACCTTTGAGACCTGCCGTGTGACCTCGCCGCCGGCACCGGCCAGCCCACCGGTCTGACCGAACCAGTCGATGATGGGGACATAATCGGGCTTGGGATAGGCACCGATACAGGTGGTCTGGATGGTCATTTGCGCCCCCGTTTATGGGTCTGGACCCTTGTGCAGGTGAAGAGCTGGAATAGAGCCTATCGGTTTGTGACGCGGTCGCTCCAGCTTTTTATCTCTCGGCTCTTTTTGTCTCGCGCCGGACGGCAAAAAGCTGAACGGCCCTGTGGACCGTTCAGCTCATTTTTGCTGCGTTATTGAAATCTAGTCGAGGACTATTTCAACCCGGATTCGGGCATGGAAATGCTCATGTCGAGGTACTTGTTGGTATAGGCCCCGGCGATGTCGAATTCGGTGATATCTTCAAACGAGTCGATGATCGCCTCATAGTCGGTCTGCATACGATCAGGGGCGAAATAGCCGATGGCGTATTCAACGCTGGTTTCGTTGGTCATGAGTTCGACCACAAGCCGCCAGTTCTGGGTTACGTCTTCAACCTTCTGGCTGCCAGCCTTGGCCAGGGTTTCGATGCACGGCTCCGGGGTAACAACGCAGGTCGCATAAGCGCGCTGGGTAACCGAAACAAAATTGCCCAGGGCCTCGTCGTTTTCTGCGGCCCACTCGCCATTGGCGATAATTGAGTTGGAGTAGGGGTTAAACCCCAGATCGCGCAGGGCGACAAAACCCAGATCATCACCAAAAATGCGCTGGTAAATGTAGTGGACGTTGTAGAAATTCGTGGTGGCGTCGATGGAGCCCGAGGTGAGTGCCGCGGCCTTGGCGTTTGGCTTGATATTTACGAATTTGACCGAGTCCGGCTCGATATCGAGCACCTTGGCAATCGCCGGCCACATCTGGCGGGCCGCATCAAAAGGCGGGTTGCCGATGGTCTTGCCCTGCAGATCGGCAAAGGTCTCGATGCCGGAAGATTTTCTCCAGTAAATGCCATAGGGCGAATTGGCGTAGATGTTCATGACCGCAATAATGTCCGCGCCCTGGCCGATGGCCCGTAATGCGGTGGGCAAATCGGCTATGCCCACCTGATTGCGCCCGACACCGACCTTTTTGGCCGACGCGCCCGAACCGGTGCCGTTCTCGATAATCAGATCAATGCCGACCTCGTCATACCAGCCCTGTGCTTCGGCCCAGTATATGGGGGCATGGTCGCCACCGGGGACCCAGTTCAGTACCAGATTTATTTCCTCCTGGGCCGCAGCCGACCCGATCCCGGCGCCGACCATTGCGGCGCCCAACAGCAGGCCGGCCGTAAATTTCGCGAAATGTGACATGGTTCCTCCACTGGATTTTTTGGTATTTTTCGTAGGCAAGATGGTATAAGTAACCAAACGGTTGTGTCAATTGATTTGGCGGAATAGTGACCTCCGGGCAACATCCCGGAGGGGTTCAACTGTCACATGCCAAACCGGTCCAATCAACCGGACAGTTAATTCGGTGATGGACAATTTTCCGTTTGCCCTTCAAGAACACAGTTCCTTATCCAACGCGGGATTTGACAATATGACAGCTTCCACCTGGCGAAAAATCGGCATCATCACCTTGGTTCACCTGGGGTTTGTCGCCTTCTGGTGGGTGGGGGTCATTGTCACCGATGTACCCGCTTATATTCTGCCGACCCCCTGGCAGGCGTTGCAAACCCTGCAGGTGGAAAATTTCAACTGGTGGCTTCATTTCAACACAACCGCACAGGAAGTGTTTGGCGGTTACATCCTTGCCGTTATTGTTGGTGTGGCGTTTGCGGTGTTGTTTTCGTGGTTTCGAACCGCCAATTTGATACTGATGCCGCTGCTGGTTACCCTCAACATGATCCCGAAGGTGGCGATGGCGCCGCTGTTCATCGTCTGGCTGCGGTTTGGCATTGAGACCAATATTGTCATTACTTTTACCATCTGCTTTTTTCCCATTCTGCTCAACACGGATCGCGGCATGAAAGAGGTGGAGCCGGATCTGCTTGATCTGGTGCGTTCCCTGCATGGATCGCGCTGGCAGATATTTGCCAAAATCCAGCTTCCCGGGGCGTTGCCCTATATATTTTCGGGCATGAAAGTGGCCACCGTGCTGGCCGTGGCCGGGGCAATCGTCGGGGAGTTCATTCAGTCCGACCGGGGGCTTGGCTGGTTCATGCTGGTGACCCAGGAAGCGTTGAACACCGATGCCATGGTTATGGCGCTGTTGCTGGTGACTCTGATTGGTGTGTTGCTTTACGGGGCGGTTCTGCTGCTTGAACGCATATTCGTCGTACAAGACGCGCGGGTGGAATAGACATGGCCAAGCCTTTCATATCGCTAAAAAACGTCCGCAAGGTCTATCGCACCAAAGAGGTGGAATTCGAAGCTTTAAGCGATGTGACCATGGAGGTGGGCAACGGAGAGCTGGTATGTCTGGTTGGCCCGTCCGGATGCGGCAAATCCACTTTGCTTCGGGTGCTGGCGGGGCTGCATCCCCATGACGGGGGCGAGGTGGTGATCGGCAATTCTGAAGTGCCGTTTAATCCGCGCAAGGATATCGGGATGGTGTTTCAGCAACCCTTGTTGCTCAAATGGCGGCGGGTGGTGGAAAACGTTTTGCTGCCGGCGGAAATTTTGGGACTGCCGCGCAAAGAGGCCCGGGAGCGGGCCATGTATTTGCTCAATATGGTGGGGCTGAGCGGTTTTGAAGACCAGTACCCCTATCAGCTATCCGGGGGTATGCAGCAACGGGCGGCCATCGCCCGGGCGCTCATTCACGATCCAAAGCTGATCCTGATGGACGAGCCGTTCGGGGCTCTTGATGCGCTTACAAGGGAGAAAATGAACCTGGAGTTGCTCGATATCTGGCAGAAAAGCCAAAAGACCATTCTGTTCGTTACCCATGGAATTCAGGAGGCGGTTTTTCTTGGCACACATGTGGCGGTGATGAGCCCGTCGCCCGCCCGGCTGGCGGACTATTTCGCCATCGATCTGCCCCATCCTCGGGGGCTGGACATCAAGACCCACGAGAATTTCGGAGCATACACAAGGCGCATTTACAAACTGCTGGGCATGTAGTTATCGGGCGGAGGTTCGCCCCTCAAACAGGTCGCGGCCGGCCACAAGGGCGGCAATTTTGGCATCGGCAACACTGCGTGGCAGCATCCAGAAACCGCAATCGGGGTTAATGTAGCTGATCCGGTCGGGGCCGAGAATCTCGCTGGCGCGCTCCAGGCTCTTTGCAATCCCGCTGGCGCTTTCCACTTCGTTTTTCTTGATGTCCACCACCCCCAGGCCGAGGCCGATATCGGGTCGCAGATCCGTAAACACCGCCAGTTCCTCAATCGGGCGGTGGGCGTTTTCCATGACAATATGATCCACATGCAGGGCGTTGAGATATTCGATCAGTTGTGCCCAGGTGCCTTTTTGCACACTCTGACCGCCATAATTTCCAAAGCATAAATGTACGGCCGGGGTGGTTTTGACCGCATCAAGAACCTTGTTGATGGCGGCGGCGGCCCATTCCCACTCCGTTGGATGTCCGGGCAAATTGGCTTCGTCGATCTGGATGATTTCCGCGTTAATGTGGCTGACCTGTTCAGCCAGCACACCAGCGATTGCCATGGCCAGTTCCGCCACATCGCCATAGTGGGTGTTGATCAGGGTTTTTGCGAGCATGTGGGGGCCGGTGAGGGTGAATTTCATCGGGCGGGTGGCGAGCCGCCGGGCGCGCATGGCGGCGTAGGGCAGATCGAGGGTGCCGTGTGAAATTTCGCCGTCCACCACCCCGGGGGGCCGGGCGCGAAAGGCCATGCCCTTTTCCTTGCGATAGGCAATGACCTCGTCAAAGGTGGCATCGTTGCGAATGCCGGCCATGGGCTGCGTAAAATATTCGATCATGCCGTTGGTTTCGGGGTGCGATACATCAAAGCGATAAAGTTCGCCGTCGCATACCACATCAATTCCCGCCGCCTCCTGGGTGGCGATAATTGTGCGTGTGGCGTCAATGAGCGCAGTCTCGGAGGGCAGGGCAACCAGCCACGCGGGCACCGGATAAGAGCCGACGATGGTGGTCTTGATCGAGGGGGCAGGTGACGTCATCAAGAAAAGCCCATCCGTTTGTGCGTGCTTTCAGGCCCCATTTGGCCGTTTATCGCCAGTGTTTCAATCCAGATGCACCGCTTTTTCGGTCTGAATGCTCTCCTCGGCGGCCAAAACAATGCGCAGGCTGTTCACGGCGGCATTCATGGAATCAGTCAGGTCGAGGTCCTCATGGATCGCCTTGAGGAAAAAGGCCTGTTCGCGATCGCACAGGTCCTGGTGGCCCGGCTCGTCCTCCATGCTCATGATTTCATCGGGTTTGGCGAAATTCTTGTTCTCGTCCACCGCCGCGTAATGAATTTTCAAAGCGTTGGTCTTGGTGTGCTGGTCAATGTCGGCGCTGTCGGAAAGCTTGTCGCTTTTGGCTTCGCCCTCGCCATCCTGAGGCACCACAATAGAAACGCAGCCGTTGGGGCCAATCACATCTTTAACGAAGAACGCGACTTCGCTCATCATCGGACCCCAGCCGGCCTCATACCAGCCCACGGACCCATCATCGAAGGTGACGTGCAAATGGCCGTAATTCTGTTTGGTGGCGTCCGCCCACAGGGAAGCGCCAATGCCATGGACGCGGACCGGTTTGGCCCCCGTCAACTGGCACATGACATCCACATAGTGCACGCCGCAATCCACAATGGGAATTAAAGAGTCAATGAGGTTCTTGTGCCAGGTCCAGGCGGGGCCGGAGCTTTGCTGGTTCAAGTTAAGCCGCATCACAAGGGGTTTGCCCAAAGTCTTGCCGACCTCGATGAATTTCACCCAGGAGGGATGCACCCGAAGGATGTAGCCCAGCACCAGTTTTCGATTGGCGGCATGGGCGGCGTCCACCACCTTTTGTGCGTCCTCATTGTTGGTGGCGATGGGCTTTTCCATGAACACATGGCACCCGGCGTCAAAGGCCATGAAGGCATATTCGGCATGGGTGTTGGGCCAGGTATTGATGGAGACGGCATCCGGTCTGGTGGCGGCCAGCGCTTCACCATAATCGGCAAAGGTGGGGTATCCGTCCAGTTCGGGGGGGATGTCGGTGCGGGTCTTGATCGATCGGGAAACGAGCCCGACGATTTCGAAGCCGTCGTTACGGTGATAGGCACTGGCGTGGGACGCCCCCATATTGCCCAGCCCGACCACAAGAATTTTGACTTTTGCCGGCATTTGTCGCCTCCCCGATTGTCATGAATTTTTTGAGCGGGCGGATACTGTTTTTAGCAGCACCCGCCCGCTGGTTTACCAGGCTGATCAGCCGATGGCGTTGTCAAAGAAGCCTTCGCGGATGGCATCTACATCCACGGCGGCGAGGTCGGCGGACAGCTCGAAGCCGTCGGCATCGGCCTTGACCTTTGCCATGTCGAAATCGTTGGCGGCGGCAACCAGATCGTTTTTGATCACCGAACTCACATCGACGGGGGAAGAGACCTGGCCAATATCACTCAAAGTGCCAAAGAACAGGTTCCATTTGTCCATGTCGTGCCAGCCCCAGCCCTGACGGGTGGACATGTCGCCCCGGAATACGGAGGCAAGCTGCATCTGGGATTCGGTGCCAAGGGCGGCGCCGACGTCACGCTGAACGGTGGGGAACTGCCGGAAAACAATATCGGTGGCAGCCCTTGGGTTCTGATGTCCGAATTCGAGGCCCATGGACCAGGCGCGCAGGTATTTTTCAAGGAACACGCGACGCTCGGGATCCTCGAAATCGGAACGGCGGACGACGAACACATTGGCGGGGAAGTTGGAGTTTTTCTGACCCAGCCAATATTCAAAATCGAGGCCCTTGCCTTCCCAGTCGGCCCGCAGACCTTCCCATGCAAGTGCGGCATCGCCCTCGCCGGAAGCCAGAATCGTGCCCCACTGGGGCCAGCCGGCTTCAATATACTCGATTTTTGAAATGTCGACGCCGGCGGCGGCAAACATGGGATCGGTGATGGCCTGCCAGGCGGCACTGCCCAGGAGGACCTTTTTGCCTTCAAGCTCTTTCAGATCGGTGACCCCCTCGCCCTTGCGGAAGGCAAAGTTGAACACATCGACGGCGCCCATGTTGAACACCGAGACCAGATCCATTTCGTTTTCCAGGGCGAATGAGAACACGCCCGGCGATGGAAAGCCCATATCGGCCTGACCGACGGCCACGAATTTCACCGTTGCCGTACCGTCCGAGGGACCCGGTTCGATCTTGATGTCCAGATCGCCGAAATATCCCATTTCCTGGGCAATCCAGTAGGGATAGTCGTCGAGCACCTCCAGAGTGCCGCGGGGCGAGATCCAGGTAAAGGGGTTGGTGTAACCCTCATTTGCGCTGGCGGCGCCGGGCAGCATGGATGCGGCACCGATGGTGGACACCACGATGGCGCCCGAGGCAGATACTTTGAGAAATTTGCGCCGGTCCAACCCAAATTGCGACGGCGTGTTAATGAGATCCTTGGTCATTTTTCCTCCCGTTTCCCGGCAGCGCCCGAGAGTCGGGCATTGTTGCCGAATTGCTGGTCCAAGTTTTGTCGGGCTTGCCAAAATCTTATGACGAACCCGGGTGGTTCAGGTCAGCCGGAGTGCGGTTTTTTCAAAAGAAACAAAACAACAGTCCAACTCTTTCGTTTGAGCGTATCATTTTACCGACCATCGGTATCGGGTTTTCCGGTGACACGCGTTAGATCACGACTCCCAACTGGCCCACTTTTTGCCAATCAGGTAAAATGTGACATAGATGAGAATTCCCAAAGTGGACAGAATAAGAATGACTGCAAAAAACCGCGGCATTTGCAAGGTCGCCGAGTAGGTGGTCAACCGATTGCCCAGGCCAAATCCGCCGCCGACCATTTCAGCGCCGACCGCGGTGAGCAGACCGAAAATGGCGCCGATCATCAAGCCGACCACAATCATGGGCATGGCCATGGGAAAACGGATTTTGGTAAAAATCTGAAATGTGGTGGCGCCAAATGACCGGGCCAGGGCGATTTTTGCCAGGTCCGTGCGGCGAAAACCGGTGGCGGAATTGATCATCACCATGGGACCGGACGCCAGAGCGACAGCGATTATTCGCGGCTCAAGACCAAATCCAAAACGCAAGATCAGCAACGGCACCAAGGCAAGCATCGGCGTGGTGACGAGCATGAGAACGTACGGGGCTATGATTTTTTCGGCAAAGGGGAACTGGGTGATGACGGCGGCAAGCATCAAACCGATCGAAGCGCCGAAGGCGTATCCGACGAACAATTCAATAAGGGTAAAGCCGAGATGGGGCGCGATCAGGTCAAAATCAGCGACCAGGGCGTAGGCAATCGAGCTGGGGGGTGGCATGACATATTGGGGCACTTCGAAAAAGCGGATATAGGCCTCTGCGCTGCCGATGATGACCACTGCTACCATGATGATGGCAAAAATTTCCCAAAATGAGCGGGCGCCGGGGCCGGAGGTCAGCCCCGAGGGGGCCAAGCCCGAAGAATTTCCGCCTGCGGGCTTTTTGGCGCCGAATTCAGGGATCTTGTCTCCAAGATGCTTGTCAACCATTGGTGCGATCTCCGCTTTGGCCCGGTTCGGACGGGGGCGTTCTGGATGGGCTGGATGCGGGCTGAACGTTCTCGGTTGACGTGTGGTTGGCCGGCGTGGCGCCAATTTGAATTTCGGCTTTTATTTCATTGACCAGATCGAACACTTCTTTTGTCGCCAGCAGATCGAGGGTCCGGGGGCGGGGGAAGGGAATATCGAAAATTTTGGCCAGGCGCCCCGGCCGGGCCGACATGACAAAGACCCGGTCGGATAAAAACACGGCTTCGGTGATATTGTGGGTGACGAACAAAATGGTTTTTCTGGTCTCAAGCCAGATTTCCTCAACCAGCAGGTTCATTTCGTCCCGGGTGAACGCATCGAGCGCGCCAAAAGGCTCATCCATGAGCAAAACCGAAGGATTAAATGACAGGGCACGGACAATGGCGGCGCGCTGCTGCATGCCACCTGAAAGCTCCCGGGGGAATTTGTTGCCGAACCCGGCCAGCCCCACCCGGTCGATGAGTTTGTTGATGCGCTCGCGATCGGGTTTTTGCCGTTTGATCTCAAAAGGCAGTTCAATGTTTTTGTCCAGGTTTCGCCAGGGCAGCAGGTTGGCTTCCTGAAACACCATGCCGATCTGGGAGTGGGGCTCGGTGATTTCTTCACCGTCAAGGGTCACCCGGCCAGATGTGAGGGAATGAAGCCCGGCGATGGACCACAACAGTGTGGTCTTGCCGCAGCCGGAAGGGCCGACGATGCAGGCAAATTCTCCGTCAGCAATGGACATGGAAAAATCGGCCACTGCGTGCAGCGGGCCGGAATTTGTCTGGTAGGTTTTCGTGGCGCCGGTTACGACAAGTTTTGCCGGGCGATCCTTTGCCGCGGGATCCTCTGTGCTGCTCATGCGTCAGCCCCCCGAAGGTGGGCAAAATGATGCCTTGAATGGGTCCAGTTATGCATAGTGTTCGTTTGTCCACCCGAGCCGTTTACACCCGTGCCGCCCACCGTCGGGCTGTGCTGTTGGGTGTCTGTTTTTTTGGTAACTATCCAACATGGAAACCCGGTTGGCAACCCGATACCGACAAATTTGCCAATATTTCCAACGATTGAGGCTGGAAATGTGGACTGGCTTCATTTAAGTTTCCTACATTGTCGCGTTTGATACAGCGCCGTTGATGTCAGGAGCGCGGGTGTTGGCCAATCGATCAATGTACTGTTACGGGTGGGATCTTGCCGAAGCGGGGGTCGTGGCGGCAAGTGATCGGATGCGCGATGTTCATATCAATACCATTACGTTGGCTTCCGCCTATCACGCGGGTAAATTCATGCGCCCGCAGGCGTCGGGCACCAAGGTTTATTTCCCCGATGACGGCACGGTTTATTTCAAACCGCGGCTGGAGCGCTATGGCGCAATCAAGCCGGCGGAAAACCGGCTGGTGGCCGAACATGATGTGCTGGCGCAATGTTGCGATGTTGCGGGCATGGCCACCCAGGCGTGGCTGGTACTCTTGCACAATTCCCGGCTTGGACAGCTGCATCCCCAGGCCGCCGTGGCCAATGCTTTTGGCGACCGGTATATATACAGTCTGTGCCCGTCGGCGCCCGAGGTAGCCGACTACGCGGTGGCGTTGTGTGTGGATGTGACACAAAGCTATCCGGTGGCCGGCATCACCCTGGAAACACCCGGTTTCCTGCCGTTTTTTCACGACTACCACCATGAATTCGGCATGGTTCGGCCAAACCCGTGGCTGGACAATCTGCTGGGGCTTTGTTTTTGCCGGCATTGTGTGGCCGGGGCCCAGAAAGCGGGGATCGATGCGGCGGAGGTGCAGGCCCGGGTGCGCACTTCGGTTAGCGCCTATCTGGATGCGGATGTGGACCACGCCGAAGACATGGGAAATGCGTTCTGGCTGGCCGAACTGGCGCTGGACACGCAATTGCACGCGTTTATGAAGTGGCGCTGCACGGTGGTTGAGGGGTTGGTCGGACGTATCCGGGAAGCGGTTCGCGCCGATGCGACGGTTTCGGTCATTCCCTCGGTGGCGCGGCCCACAGCGGGGGCGTGGTATGAGGGGTCCGACATAAACGCTCTGGCGCAGGTCGCCGACTATCTCGAGGTATGTTTTTACGAGCCCGGGGTTGGCCGTATCCGCAGCGATCTGTTTGATGTGGTCCGGCGGTGCGGGGGGGTGAAAAATCTGCGGGGCATTTTACGTCCCGGGTACCCTGATCTTGAGAATCGCCAAAGCGTGATCGATGCTGTCGGGGCGCTAAAAGCGGGGGGCATCAGCGACATTGCATTTTACAATTTTGGCCATATGCGCCGGGCCAGTGTGGACTGGGTAGGGGATGCTCTGGCAGCTTCGGGGTTGACCCAATGAGCCGGTTTTCGGGCCAGACCGTTGTGATTACCGGGGCCGCGGGGGGCATCGGGCAGGAGCTGTGCCGGGTTTTCGGGCGGGAAGGGGCGCAGATCGGGGCGCTGGACCAGTCCGAGGGGGTTCTTGCGTTTGCCGAAAGCCTGCAGGGCGAAGGCATCCGGGCACACGGGGTTATCGCCGATATTGCCGATCACAAACAGGTGGTTGCTGCCTTTGATGCGATCCGGGCCGAACTGGGCGGGGTCAATGTTCTGATCAACAATGCGGGGTTTTCAAATGCCAGAGCGCTGGAAAAATCCACCCCGGAAACGTGGGAAGCGGACATTGCCACCAATTTGAACGGCCCCTTTTATTGTACCCGTGAGGCGCTTGTGGACATGAAACGGGCCGGGGGCGGTGCCATTGTCAATATCGGTTCGGTGAACGGGCTGATGGCCCTGGGCGATCCGGCCTATGGCACAGCCAAGGCGGGCCTGATCAATTATACCAAGTCGGTGGCCCTGGAATACGGACCGTTCGGCATCCGGGCCAACGTGATATGCCCGGGCACGGTGCGCACGCCGATCTGGGCGGATCGGGTGGAGAAAAACCCGGAAATCCTGAGCGGTCTGGTCAAGTTTTATCCCCTGCGACGTGTGGCTGATCCGGTTGACATTGCCAATGCGGCGGCTTTTCTGGCCTCAGACGATGCAAGATCGATTACCGGGGTCATGCTGCCGGTGGATTGCGGTCTGACGGCGGGAAATATCGCCATGGCGCGCGAACTCACCCTGGAGGAGTTTTGAACCATTAAACCCCGGCGGACTAAACATTGCGGTTCTGGAACGGTGCGGCGTGCGGTGGTGACGTGAGCATTGCACCCGAAGGCGTCGCACCTGAAGGTTCCGGCCCGGTTGATCGTGCCGACGAAGCGGCCGCCGGCGCGGGCGATGGTTTGACCCCCGAGCAGGCGTTGGCCACGGCTGGCGCGCCCCCGGTTGCCCATCAGGACGATCTCATCTCGCGGCTGAAAGAACTTGGGCCCCATATGCGGCCAGCCGAAAGGCGCGTGGCCGAGGTGGTGCTGGCGGATGTGGAGTTTGCCGTGCGCGCGTCCAATGCCCGGCTGGCGCAATTGGCCAAGGTTTCTGAGCCGACCGTGACCCGGTTTTGCCGGGCGCTGGGGTGCGAAGGGGTGCGTGATTTCAAGCTCAGGCTGGCACAAAGTCTGGTGGTGGGGCC
>JAADFY010000233.1 GCA_013152625.1 Alphaproteobacteria bacterium | reverse complement strand
ATAGCCATCTACTGAAAGCACCCGGTCCCCCGGCGCCAAACCCGCTTCTGCAGCCGGACGTCCGTCCTGAACCACATCGATGACCGGTGAGAGGGTATATCGGTCCACGCTGATCAACATCACGTAAAGGACGAGGAAGGTGAAAATGAAATTGGCCATCGGCCCGGCGATGATCACCGCAATGCGCTGCCAGACATTTTTGTAGTAAAACAGCCGTGAGCGGTCCTCGGCTGGCGCACCATCCAGCATTTCAGCGTCGGGAACGCTGGCCGCGTTCATGTCGCCTTCAAAACGCACATAACCGCCCAGCGGGATCATGGACAGTCGCCAGCGGGTACCGTGCCGATCCGTAAACCCGGCGATTTCCCGGCCAAAGCCGATCGAAAATGTCTTGATGGATATGCCGTTCCAGCGGGCAACCAGATAGTGGCCCATTTCATGCACAAACACGATAACCGTCAACACGAGCAGGAACGGCAACAAGACCCCGAGCAGCCCAAGCGCGTTCGTATAAAGCCAAATTACAAATTCCAAGGGTATTGTGCCTCCTTATGGGCCGCAAAAATCAAATTCAGTGCCGCACCGGTCGCCGCGCTACCAGATCAGAACGCCCACTGCGGCCTGATCTATTCCCGCGTGCCAGGCACCCACCGCGAACAACACGATGGCCCCGACCATCAAACTGTCGACACGGTCCAATATGCCGCCATGCCCGGGAATAATATCGCCGCTGTCCTTGACCGTGAACCATCTCTTGACCGCGCTTTCCGCCAGATCGCCCACCTGGGCGGAAACAGAAAGCAGCGCCGAGATCATAATTCCAATCCAGTACGGCGAATCCGTGACCATCACCCAAACAATCAACCCTACCACGGTTCCCGATACCAGCCCCGCAATGGCCCCGGACCATGTCTTGGACGGCGATATGCCCGGAGAAAGCTTGGCCCCCCCCACTTGCCGGCCAATAAAATAGGCCCCCGAGTCTGTGGCCCAGATCACAGCGGCCAGAAAAACCGTGGCATAAACGCCGTTCAGCGTGTCCCCCCTGAGGCCCAGAAACGCCATGGCCGCCCCGCCCAGAAACAAGACCCCCGGGGCCCGGTAGGCGTACCGGTGCCAACGATCCACCGCAAACAGGCTGGCAAGAACCGCAAGGCCCACCATGAGCAACCCGGCTTCAAAACCGCCCAGGGCATATCCCAGACTGGCCAGCGCCAGCAGGACCATGATGACATATCCCCGCCACTTCGGCGGTTCGGCACAAATCATGACCTCCCACTCAAAATATGCACCCGCAACCATGAGCGCAACGAGGGTAGCCACCACAATGCCGCCGAGAAATATGCACAGCGCCACCACGGAAATAAGCACCGCCGCCGACAATACCCGCGGTCGGAGATCCGACCAGTTCTGTTGTGGCGGAGGCGGTTTTCCCGGCGCTTTATTCATGAATGGCGGCCCCGGATCCCAGCCCGCCAAACCGGCGCTCGCGCCGGGCATACTCGCGCAAAATCCGGTCAAACATCTCGGCGTTGAAATCAGGCCACAGATCGTCGATATAAACCAGTTCCGTGTAGGCGGCCTGCCACAACAAGAAGTTGGACAGGCGCTGCTCGCCGCCGGAGCGCACGATCAGGTCCGGATCGGGTACATCGGCGGCATACAGGCGGGCAGAAATTGCTTCCGCGTCAATATCATCTTTTTTCAGTGTGCCGCTCGCAACATCGTCGCACACGGTACGAACCGCGTTCACCAGTTCCTGCCGACCCCCGTAATTAAAGGCGATCATGAGGTTCAGGCCCGTACAACCGGCGGTTTTTTCCTCGATTTTCGCCACATGGGAGCGCAGCGGGGCGCTGAGCGATGCGCGCTCGCCGATCACCCGCGCCCTAATGTTTTTCTCCACCAATCCATCAAGTTCGGTGGTCACAAATCGTTGTAAAAGACCAAACAGAAACGAGATTTCGCGCTGGGGGCGCCGCCAGTTTTCGGAGGAAAAGCTATATATTGTCAGATATTGCACGCCCCGGTCATTGCAGATTTCTACCAACCGCCCCAAGGCATCCAGACCGGCCCGGTGCCCCTCATTGCGCGGACGACCCTGAGCCGCCGCCCAGCGACCATTGCCATCCATGATGACGCCGATATGCCGGGGCACTGGGCCGTCTGGCGATAATTTGGGCCCATCGTCCGGACCTGAATGCTCAAGTGCTGACATGGGGGTTCCGGTAGGTTGATTGCCCCAGGCACATCTCAAGGCAACACTCGGGCACACCACGGCAAAGTCGGAACGGAACATGGAACACGACCCGCGATCCTTTGCTCGATAGTCTCACAACGCTGCTCCGTTCCGTGCACCAAAAGTGTGTGTGTTAAATTCGGCCTGATTGTGCCCCGGTTTCCCCCGCCGGGTTTCGGCGAAGCGGTCCCGGTCCCCGATTGTGCCGCGCCAGCTTGAAATTATGCACAAAAAATATAACCGGATTACTGGCAAATCAGCTCAAAAGCCGTGCTTTGCACCCGGCAGAGCATCGTACGCGCCTGAACCCGGTCATACCTGCATGATATCCGCCTCTTTTCGCGCCAGCATCTCATCGATCTCCGCCACCGCTTCGTCCGTGGCTTTTTGCACCTGATCGGACTGGTTTCGCATATCGTCCTGGCCCATATCACCCGATTTCTCCATGCGTTTGATTGTGTCCATTCCGTCCCGGCGCACATGGCGGACCGCCACCCTGGCCTGCTCGGCATACTGGTGCGCAACCTTGGTAATATCGCGCCGGCGTTCCTCGTTCAGCTCGGGCAGCGGCACGCGAATAACCGCCCCTTCAGTCATGGGATTTAGTCCCAGCCCGCTTTCCCGTATGGCACGATCCACCAGGGGTGCCATGGACGCATCCCACACCTGAACACTGATCATGCGCGCTTCAGGGACGGTCACCGAAGCCACCTGATTTAGCGGCATACGTGAACCGTAAGCCTCCACCATGATCGGTTCGAGCAAAGAAGCGCTGGCCCGGCCGGTGCGCAGGCCCGAAAACTCCTGCCGCAGGGTGTCAATGGATTTTGCCATCCGCAATTTAATGTCCGAGAGTGAAAAATCCGCCATTTGGAAGTCCCCTGTTTGCTAGATTTCAACCGATCCGGGTGCTTGGAACCGTGCCGTCCAGCACTCCGGACAGCCCGCCTTCCCCATCCAGCGCATACACGAGTATGGGTAAGCTGTTTTCCCGTGCAATCGCAAATGCGGCGGTGTCCATGATCCGCAGATTTTTCGCGATCACGTCATCATGGCTAATGGTGGAAAACCGGCGGGCGTCGGGGTTGGCTACCGGATCGGCATCATATACCCCGTCAACCTTGGTTGCTTTAAGCATTATGTCGCATTGCAGCTCCACCGCCCGTAGGGCTGCGGCGGTATCGGTGGTAAAAAACGGATTTCCGGTTCCCCCCGTACATATGACAATGGCACCTTCCGCCAATGCCTTCCGGGCCGCTCTGGCGGTGAACATTTCGGCAATTGCCGGCATCAAGAGTGCCGACATGACCCTGGTTTTCCCCCCCGCCCCATTCACGGCATCTCCCAGCGCCAGGCCATTGATGACGGTGGCCAGCATGCCCATCTGGTCACCCACCACCCGGTCGGCGCCACTGGCGGCAACGGCCACGCCGCGAAAAATATTGCCCCCCCCCACAACCACCGCGATCTGCACACCCGACGCGGCCAGCGCGACAAGTTGAACGCCGACTTTACTCAGCATTTTGGGGTCAATCCCCATGGCGCTGCCTCCGGCGAGCGCCTCGCCGGAGATCTTGATCAAGATACGATTGTAGGTCCTGCTGGCCATGTCCGCCCTGCACCGAAATTGGCAAAGGGCGCCGATTCCCGCGCCCGCGGCACGTTAGGACTTGCCGGCGGTGGCCGCAACCTCGGCGGCAAAATCGCTGGACTTCTTTTCAACGCCCTCCCCCAGCACGAAGCACTCGAAAGCGCTGATCGATACCGGCGCGCCCAAGGTCGAAGCGGCTTTTTCCAGCACCTCGGATATGGAAGTTTCGCCATCGATAACGAATGTCTGCGATAACAGACACACCTCGGAGAAGTATTTGCGAATTCGCCCTTCCACCATTTTCTCGGCAATTTCCGGCGGTTTTCCGCTTTCAATGGCCTGCTGCTTGAGCATTTCACGCTCAGCGGCCACAAGTTTCGGGTCCAGATCGTCCGACGAAATCGCCAATGGCCGGGCCGCAGCAACATGCATGGCAATCTGCTTGCCAAGCGCACCCAGTTCAGCCCCATTGCCGGTGCTCTCAAGTCCGACCAGAACCCCGATTTTGCCCAGGTTGGTCCCAACACCGGAATGTACGTAAGTCGCGACAACACCCTGGTTGACGACAACCACAGCGGTGCGGCGCAGGTTCAAATTCTCGCCAATCTGTACGATCGTGGCCGAAATTTCTTCACCCACTGTGTGATTGGCATCCGGATACCCCATGCCCGACAACTTATCGATATCGCCGCCAGCGCCAGGAGCCAGCGCTGCAACCGAGGCAACCAGTTTCTGGAACTGCTCGTTACGGGCAACGAAATCGGTCTCGGAATTGATTTCGACGATCGCGCCCGTGGTGCCGCTGACGTTAATTCCCACCAGGCCTTCAGCGGCAATCCGATCCGCTTTTTTTGCGACCTTGGCCATGCCTTTGGTGCGCAACCAGTCCACCGCCGCCTCGATATTGCCATCCGTTGCTTCAAGCGCCCGCTTGCAATCCATCAGGCCAGCACCGGTCATTTCGCGCAGCTCTTTTACGAGCGCTGCTGCAATTGCCATGTTCATAGCTCCTTAACGGCCGGCCTGGGTCGCCGGCATATCAGATATTGGACAATCCCCGCCCGGCCCGGCCCGGGCCGGAAAGGCAAAAGAGTTCACGTGGTCAATTGACCACACATGAAACAATCAGGACTTTTGGGCCATAAGATCGGTCGCCTGCTGTATCCAGTTGTCGCGATCTATCCGGCCCTTGAACGAAAGTTTGTCGTCCACCCGGGTGATATCTTCAGGCGTAAACCCGGCAATCTGGGCATAGGTGGTCACGCCAAGCCCATTGAGCTTGCTTTCAAGCACTTGTCCGACACCGGAGATCTTTTTCAAATCATCCGCTGGCGCCGAGGGCGTGGCAAACAACGGACCCGTATCATCAGCCACTGTCGGCTCAGGGGTCTCTTGAACTTCAACGACTGGTTCGGCTGGAACCTCTTTTATTTCCGGCGCCGGGTCGGCGGGTGCCGCATCCACCGCCGGTGTGGGCGCTTCCACGACCGGGTCGGCAGGCACTTCAGCTGCAACCGGCGCGGATGCTTCCACGACCGGTTCGGGTGCGCTCTGTTCCGCGGCCGGCGCTTCGGTTGTCGCCGCCGGCGCGACAGGTTCCACCGGAACCGTTTCAGCCAGTACCGGCTCAGGCAGCACTTCCTCAGTAGCGCCAAGGTCGGCCCCATGGGCCGCAGATGAACGTGAAATTCCGTCGATCGCTGCCTTGGAGATCAACGAGCAATAAAGTTCCAGAGCCCGGGATGCATCATCATTGCCCGGAATGGCCACATCGATATTGTCCGGATCGCTGTTGGTATCGACAATAGCAATGATCGGAATACCCAGACGCCGCGCCTCATGCAGGGCAATCGCCTCTTTGTTGGTATCGATGACAAACAAAAGGTTGGGCAGATTGCCCATATCCTTGATGCCGCCAAGATCCCTGTCCAGCCGCTCGCGTTCGCGGGTCAGGTGAAGCAGTTCCTTTTTGGTCAGCCCGCCGGTCCCCTCGGCCTCCTGATGCTCAAGTTCGCGCAGCCTGGAAATGGACTTCGAAATGGTCTGCCAATTGGTCAAGGTCCCCCCCAGCCATCTTGAATTGACATAATATTGTGCGCACTGCTGGGCCGCCTGGGCAACAATCGGCGCGGCCTGGCGTTTGGTGCCGACAAACAGGACACGGCCACCCTCGGCAACCGTATCGCTCACGATTTGCAGCGCCTGATACAGCGCGGGAACCGTCTGGGCGAGATCGACAATATGAATGTTGTTACGCACCCCGAAGATGTATTGCTCCATCTTGGGGTTCCAACGGTGTTTTTGATGTCCGAAATGTACGCCTGCTTCCAGCAGTTGACGCATAGAAAAATCGGGAAGTGCCATGGGCCTTCGCTCCTTTGTCCGGTTGTGCCTTGCGCAAAAGATGTAACGGGCCAGACAGACCCGCACCGGATGGTGTCCGCGTGAGCGGCAACCGCTTTTACGTGTGAATTTATTGCGGCTCGATACACCATTGAACCATCGCTGGCAAGCACCTGCCAAACGCCCGGGGCGCTGCGGGCATCGCGAATAAACTCACCCCGGCAAAAACCACCTCCAAGGTCTTAGGGCCTGTGGACAATCAGGATTTGGAACGTGATATGAGCGCAAATCGTTCAGTTTCAGGAGCAAACACGATGGAGGGGCAACCCCCCTTCGAGGGTTTGCGACACAAAAATGGGCGATTTGCGCCATACCGCCTAACGGCGCGGCGAATTTGGCGCCTGAATGCGTTAAAGTGTGCTTACGGTGTCAGGCACCGCCACACACCCTTTGCCTGTTCAGACACCAAATCTATCCGCGTCACGCCCGAAAACTGATTGTCCACAGACCCTAGTTCAACCGGGCGTCCACAACACCGGGCACAGATCGAAGTGCGCTCGCCAGCCCGGGCGAAACCACATATTTTCCAGGCAACTCAATCTCGAATTCCAGCGCGCCCTCTTTGCGGATAACAACAATACGCACATCACTTTCGCCCCCTGTTTCCAACCGTGCCCGAACCGATTCGAGGCAACCGGAATCACCGGCAAAAATCGTCAGCCGTTTTGAGGCTTTTGAAACGGCGGGCAGCAACGGCTCCGCCCGCGCCAGGGTAAGCCGCACACCGTCAGGACGGTTTTCTGCACCGACCTCGATCAGTACCAGATCCCCGGCCACGAGAACCTCGCCAAACTTCGCCACCTGCTCGGAGAAGGCAACACACTCAAACGAACCGCTCGAATCGGACAACTCAAGAATGGTGATCGTCGAACCGCGGCGGGTCTTGCGGTCAACTCTGGAAACGATGGTTGCGGCCAGCTTTCCGTGGCTCGTACCGTCCCGGACCGCTAACTCAAAATCAACCCACCGCAAGACGCCAAGAGGCTCAAACAAGTCGGCAAACTCATCCAGCGGATGTGCCGAGAGATAAAAGCCGATGGCGGAAAACTCACGGGCCAGTCTTTCGGACGCACTCCAGGGCTCGGCATCGGCGGCCAGCCGGATCGGGTCGGGTTCCCCGGCGTCAAACATATCGACAGAACCCTCGGTACGCCCGGTCGCCGCCCGGTTGGCGGTGGCAACAATGGCGTCAACCGCGCCAAACACTTGTTCCCGGGAGGCAACAATCTGATCGAACGCCCCCGCATTTACCAGTGCTTCCAGCGCCCGCCGATTGACCAGACGGGGATCAATCCGGCTGGCAAAATCTGCTAAACTGGTAAACTTGACCGCGCCCCGTGTGCTAACAATATGATCGGCCACCGCCCGCCCCACACCCTTGAGCGCACAAAGGCCATAATGAATGGCATCCCCATGCACGGCGAAAACAGCCTCGGAGCGATTGATACATGGCGCAATGATGGGTATGCCCAGACGCACAACTTCACGTTTGAACTCGCCCAGTTTTTCCGTGTTGCCGATATCGAGCGTCATGGAAGCCGCCATGAACTTTACCGGATGGTTCGCTTTGAGCCAGGCCGTCTGATAGGTGATCAGCGCGTATGGCGCGGAGTGGGACTTGTTAAAACCATATTCGGCAAATTTGGCACAGGCGGAAAAAATGGAATCCGCCACGCCGCGGGTAACACCGCGTTCAAGGGCACCGCTCAGGAACCTATCGCGCTGGGCATCCATTTCCGCCCGAATTTTCTTGCCCATGGCCCGGCGCAAAAGATCAGCCTCGGCCAGTGTGTACCCGGCAAGATCCCGCGCAATCTGCTGGACCTGCTCCTGATAAGTAATAATGCCGTATGTGGGCTCAAGTATCGGCTTGAGCGCCGGATGGAGATACTCCACCGGTTCGTGCCCCAGTTTTCGCGCGCAATAGGAGGGAATATTGGCCATGGGTCCGGGCCGATACAACGCAACCAATGCGATCAGATCCTCAAACCTGTCGGGCCGCATATCCACCAGCGCCCGACGCATGCCGCCGCTTTCAAGCTGAAACACCCCCACGGTCTCACCAAGCTGCAACAGTTTGAATGTCGGACCATCCTCCAGCGGAAAATCAAGAGCCCGAAGCTTTCCCCCAGTCCCGTTGATCATCGTTAAGGCTTTTTCAATCACGGTAAGGGTTTTGAGCCCGAGAAAATCGAATTTGACCAGACCCGCCGGTTCCACCCACTTCAAAGAATACTGGGTGACCGGCATATCGGAACGCGCATCCCGATAAAGCGGAACAAGTTCTTCGAGTGGCCTGTCACCTATGACAATTCCCGCCGCATGGGTTGAAGCATGCCGGTAAAGTCCTTCAAGTTTTTGACCCACACTCAACAGGTCAGCCACCTGTTCGTCCTCATCTCGCATCACCCTTAAACGCGGCTCGATCTCCAGCGCCTCGGCCAGCGATACCGGATTGGCAGGATTGGCTGGAATGAGCTTGCAAATCCGATCCACCTGGCCATAGGGCATCTGCATGACCCGCCCCACATCCCGCAAAACCGCCCGGGCCTGCAGGGTGCCGAAAGTGATGATCTGCGCGACCTGACGATGTCCGTATTTTTGCTGGACATAACCAATTACTTCCTCACGGCGCTCCTGGCAAAAATCGATATCAAAGTCCGGCATGGAAACCCGTTCGGGGTTCAAAAACCGCTCAAACAGCAAATCATACCGGATAGGATCAACATCGGTGATCGTAAGCGCGTATGCCACAAGCGAACCGGCGCCCGAGCCACGCCCCGGCCCCACCGGTATCCCCTTATCTTTGGCCCACTGGATAAAATCGGCGACAATCAGAAAATATCCCGGGAACTTCATATCGCGAATAATGCCCAGCTCAAATTCCAGCCGCTCCGAATAATCCGAACTCGAAAATTGGGCCGCCGGTCCGGTGGCCGTCAGTCGCACCGATAACCCATCGCGGGCCTGCCGGGACAACTCATCGGCTTCAACCTGATTGGCCTCTTTGCTCGAAAGCGCAGTGTGGGCGGCAAATGTGGGCAGGATCGGCGGACGTGTTCGCGGCCGATATACGCACCGCCGGGCAATATCCACCGTATTGGCCAACGCCTCTGGCAGATCGGCGAACAGCTCACACATCTGGGCCCGGGTTTTTAAGTAATGTTCCGCGGTCAAGCGCCGGCGCTGTGTCTGGGCCACCACAGACCCCTCGGCAATCGCCAACAGCGCATCATGGGACTCGTATTCATCACGGGTGGGGAAAAACGGCTCGTTGGTGGCAACCAGCGGCAACCCCAGCTCATAGGCCATGGCCAACAGCTCAGCTTCGAGTTGCCTGCTTCCCGGTTCACCGTGGCGCTGAAGTTCAACAAAAAGCTCCTGATCAAACCGCTTTTGCAAATCGAGCAGCCGCGCCCGGCCCAACCCGGGGTGACCCCGAAGCAGGGGTTCTGAAATTACCCCTTCAGGACCTCCGGTCAGACAACAAAGACCTTCTACGCTTTCCCGGTCCAGCCATTCGGGCCGGATGGCGGTGCGCACTTCGGAATCATCAAGATACGCCCGGCTGACCAAACGGGAAAGATTGGTAAACCCCCGTTCCGTGCGGGCGACCAAAACAATGGTCTGCTTGCCGCTTTGCCGCTGCTCAGCGCTCGGCACCTCTTCGCTGTCTCCGAAATCAATGGGTACCTCGCACCCGATAATGGGCTGAACCCCCTTGTTGGCGGCTTTTTCTGAAAATTCCAGGGCCCCAAACAGATTGGCACTGTCCGCAATCCCAAGCGCTGGCTGTCCATCAGCCACGGCCATGTCCACCAGCCGACCCAGAGGCAACGCGCCCTCAAGCAACGAATAGGCAGAATGAACATGCAAATGGATAAAACCGGGCCCCGACATCAATTATTCCTACCTCCAGTTGCCAGAAAAAACTCTTGGTTTCATTTTGCCAGCCGTTACACCCCACGCCAAGCAATTACACCCCCGATGCCCGAAAAATTCACACCAGTCCCGCAAAAATATCCGCCCATGTTAACGCCATCACGGCAAAACCGCTTAACGACAGAAGCGCCAGCGCATCCTTGAACAAAGCCATTTTGAATTCCTTTCAGATTGTTCGTGGTTTGTTCTTATATATTCTTGGTTTGTTCCCGTCAAGTCTGCCCCACGCCCAAGTTTTTTCCACGCCATTGCAGGCGGAGCCGCCCCTGGAATTTTTCTGCCGGAGGTGAAATTGAATTCAAAGCGAAACGATCCGGCGGGCCAGCCACTCCCGGGACAACCGGTATCAGACACTTTGGACGGACAGGTCGTGGGGTAAGATTCGCCCGTCGACCAGAGTGACAACCCGATCCGCTTTTCTGGCCAGATCGTAATTATGGGTGGCAATGATGCCCCCCGACCCCTGCTCGCGAATGAGTTTTGCCAGTGCCTGGAAAACGGTGTTCGAAGTGGCCGGGTCAAGATTGCCGGTGGGTTCGTCGGCCAGGATCATGCGCGGCGCGTTGGCCATGGCCCGGGCGATGGCAACCCGTTGCTGCTCGCCACCGCTCAAGGCGCCAGGCCGATGTTTTACCCGGTCGGCCAGTCCCATCAAGTCCAGCAGTTCGGCGGCCCGCGCCTTTGATACCGGCAGCGAACTGCCGGCGATTATCAGGGGCATGGCAACATTTTCCAGAGCGGAAAATTCCGGCAGCAGATTGTGGAACTGGTAGACATATCCGATCTGGCGGCGCCGCATTTTGGTTCGGCGCCGGTCATTTAACCGCGAAGTGGCCACCCCCTCCAGCTCGACTTCGCCCCCCTGAACCCGCTCCAGCAGCCCCGCAAGATGCAGCAAAGTGGATTTCCCCGCCCCCGATGGCCCCACCAGCGCCACCACCTCACCCGGGGCGATTTCAAGGTCCGCCCCGGCAAGAACATGAATGTCGGTGGTGCCGTCATGATAGGTGCGGGTCACCCCGCTAAGGCGCAACAAAGGGGTTTTAGCCATAGCGCAGCGCCTCCACAGGGTCATATTGCGCCGCCCGCCAGGCGGGGTAAAGCGTCGCCAAAACGGTTAGAGCCAGCGCCATTATCGCCACAAACATTACTTCCGTCGGTTCGATCCGGGAGGGCAGTTCCGAGAGAAAAAACACCTCGGGCGGAAAAAGACTGGCCCCGGTCACATCGGAAATCCAGGCGCGCAGGGTCTCCGCGTTGGCCGCTATCAGCACCCCCGACCCCAGACCGAGCGCGGTCCCCGCCACTCCGATGGCGGTGCCGGTAATGCAAAATATCCGCATGATCGACGCCCGAGTCGCACCCATGGTGCGCAGAACGGCAATGTCGCGCCCCTTGTCCTTGACCAGCATTACCAGCGACGAGATGATATTGAATGCCGCAACAATGACAATCATCGACAGGATGACGAACATGACGGTTTTTTCCACCTGCAGGGCGGAAAAGAATGTCTGGTTCCGCCGTTGCCAGTCGGTCAGGACAAGCGGGCGGTCCGCGGCCACCGAAATGGGGGTTCGCATCCGTGCGGTGGCGTCAGGATCGGTTATGAATATCTCAAGGGCCGAAACAGAACCGATCCGCTCATAGGCGGCATCGATTTCCTCATCTGTGGCATCAAACCCGGGGGATACAAAGCCTTCGCGCAACTGGTCGCGAAAAAGGCGGAAATAGTTCTGGGCGGCAACCAGGGGCATAAAGGCAAAAAAACTGTCAAACTCCACCATGCCCACTTCAAATATCACAGCCACCGGAAACCCGCGTATCTGCGGCGTTCTTCCAAATGGCGTGATCACCCCGTCGGGGGTGATAATGGTGACGGTATCGCCCAGGGTCAGCCCCAGTTTTTGTGCCAGCCGCACCCCGATGGCGATCCCCTCGGCGTCATCCCAGCCCTCAAACGAACCCAGCACCACCGAATTGACCAGCAGCGGCAATTTGTTGATGGATTTAAGGTCCATGCCGCGCACCGACAGCCCGGTGGACTGGCCAATGCCCGACGCCAGCGCCTGGCCTTCAACGAACCCCATCGCCACCGTCACCCCGTCAACGGATTCAATCCGGGCCACCACCCCTTCATAATCCTCGAACCGTTCTTCGATGGGGTAGGCGGTGTAATGCCCGTTCAGCCCCAGGATTTTTTCCAATAGCTCGGCGCGAAACCCGTTCATGACCGAGGTGACCACAATCAGCGTGGCCACGCCGATGGCAATCCCGGTCAGGGTCAGTCCGGAAATGACCGAAATGAACGTGTCCTTGCGCCGGGCGCCCAGATATCGAAAGGCCACCATCCACTCGAACCGCGAAAACGGCCCGGGTTCTCGCGCAGGTTTTGTGGGTGCCACCGAACTCAAACCGTCAGCCGCCGCAAGGGTTCGATTTTGCCGCGCAGATAGTCCACCACCGTATCGACGGCCATGGTCTGCCGGTCGCCGGTTGCCCGGTTCTTTACCTCGACTTCCCCCGTTTTAAGCCCCCGGGGACCAACGATCAGTTGAAACGGCAAACCGATAAGGTCCGCTGTGGCGAACTTTGCCCCCGCCCCCGCATCCCGATCATCATAAAGGGTTTCGATTCCGGCATTGGCCAGCTCGGTTTCAAGCCGCTCGCACGCTAAGTCGCACTCCGCGCTGCCGGCTTTAAGGTTGACCAGCGCCACCTCGAACGGGGCCACACTCACCGGCCAGATAATTCCATTCTTATCGTGCCCCGCCTCAATGATCGCCGGCACCACCCGGGTAAGACCGATGCCATAAGAGCCCATATGAACCGCGACTTCCTGACCCTGC
>JAADFY010000232.1 GCA_013152625.1 Alphaproteobacteria bacterium | reverse complement strand
CAGTGAGAAGGGTGCAGATGTCACCGGCACCGGCACCACCGACAATGCGGCTGCCAGCGCGCCTGCACCCGTCAAAGCCAACCCCGCTTTATCGCCGGCACCGGAAACACCCGCCGCCGAACAACCGGCAGCGGACGAGCCTTTAGCCCTTTCAGCCGAGCAGATCGTGGCGCAAAGCCCATCAGATGCAACCGATGATGATTTGTCCGATTTCGGACTTGGTGACGCCGACGGGGCGGACCCGGGGCCCCCCGAGGCGGTGGTTTCAAACGATATTGCCTTTGACGAGGCCCCCGGTGAGGCTGATGCGCCAGCCGAGGCTGATGGTGGCGCGCCGGAAACGGGCGCAGGGCCCGGGCCGGATTTACCCGCCCCGGCACCGGACAAAAAATCGGCTCTTGCCCCCCGGGCGCCGGTGGCACGCATGGCTGATCCCCGACCCGAGCCTGAACAAAAAAGCCCGCTGCCCGACGCCGAACTGACCGGCGATATTGCCGACTCCTTACTGGAACCAGCGACCAATGCCGCGGCCCGTCAGGCGTTTGGCCAACTCAGCGCCCTGGGGCTGGAGACGAACGGACACACGGTTGAGGATCTCATTCGTGAGTTGCTGCGACCGATGCTCAAGGGCTGGCTGGATGAAAATCTGCCTTCAATCGTCGAGCGGCTGGTGCAAAAGGAAATCGAACGGGTCTCCCGCGGCGAACGCTAAATCTGCAACCATTGAAACCGGGAAATATCGCCGCTGGCGCACTTGGTTGGTTCGCTGGCCGCTGGTCCTCATAGTTCGCCGGTTCGGCTCAAAACGTCCGGCACGAGTTCGGGCAAATCCTCGGCAATCAGGCCGGGACCGCCAAACAGATTGGCCGCAGCCCCGTGAATCCAGGCCGCCGCCGCTGCCCCTTCAAGGGCGTCCATTCCCTGGGCCAGCAGGCCGCCGATCAGCCCTGCCAGAACATCGCCCGAGCCGGCGGTGGCCAGTTCGGGGGGACCATTTACATTGATCAGCGCCATGCCGCCCGGCTCGGCAATAACCGTATCGGGGCCTTTCAGCAGTACAACGGCGCCAGAACGCCGGGCCGCAGCCCGGGTCCGGGCCAGTTTTGAGCCCCCTTCGGCGTGGGCGTCCGCGAACAGGCGGGCAAACTCGCCCTCGTGGGGGGTCAGCACCACCGGGCGGCCATTTCGGGCGGCGATGAAATCGAACAGAGTGTCACGTTCGTGCTCGAACGCGACAAGCGCATCGGCATCCAGCACCACCGCTGCCGGCGACGCCAGGGCCGTTTGCACAAGCTGGCGCACCTTTTTGCCGTCTTCGGGGCCAGAGGCCAGCGCCGGCCCCAGCACCACCGCATTGTGCCGTTTGTCGGCAAGAAAGTGTTCAATGTCCTTCGGTCCCGCCACCGGCAACAGCATAATGGCCGTAACATGGGCCCCATGTATGGCCAGGGCCGGTCTGTCACCGGCAAGTGTGACCAGCCCTGCCCCCACCCGCAGGGCTGCCCGGGCCACCAGCCGGGCCGCGCCGGTGTGCCACTGATCGCCCGATATCACCAGACAATGGCCCGCGTCATGTTTGTGACCGCCAAACGGGGCACCGCCCAGGCGGCCGGCGCACTTTCAAACAGTTTGACCTCGATCTGCTCGAGGGCGCTTTGGGGAATTCCTATGTCGCGCACTTCAAGTCGGCCCGCATGACGGGCGCCGGGGTCCAGCAGATGCCCCGGTTTCTTGCGGAAAAATGTCACCGTCATATGGGCCCGCACCGCGATCGACCGCACCCGGCCGGTCGCCCCGTCGATACCGGTTGGCATATCAATGGCCACCACAAGGCAATTGCTGGCATTGATGGCAGTAACCACCCGGGCCATTTCGCCGGTAATGTCACGGTCCAGGCCCGACCCAAGGATCGCATCAACGATCAAGGTTGCTTTGGGGATCATGGCCAGAGCGGCGCCGGGCCCGTCGTGGCGCTCCTCCACCCGGGCGGCGGCCACCGCCGCATCACCGCGCAGCCTGGCCGGATCCCCCACCAGACACCGGCCAGCCGCGTTCTTTCAAGAACCGGGCCACCACAAAACCGTCGCCACCATTGTTGCCCGCACCACAAATGACCAGAGTGGCCTGAACGCCGTATGTCGCCTCAATGGCGTCGGCGACCTGACGGCCGGCGGCCTCCATGAGAACCAGTGACGGAATCCCGGCCTCCACCGCGAGTTGATCGGCTCTGCCCATCTCATCGGGGGTCAGAATTTCCACGCCCCGGCCATCAATCATTGCGCCCTCCGCTACCGCGCATAAAAAAAGGGCCGCCCGGCGGGCGACCCATTCACACTTAGAACTGCACCACCGAAGCGGTCATTTTGGCGGCTCCGCGCCCTGCTCCGGCTCTGGCGCACCAGAATCGGTGTCCCCAGAATCGGTATCCCCGTTACCGGGTTGCCCGTCATCGCCGTGATGATGGTCGTGCTGGAGGCTTTCCTCAAGCCCGTCATCTTCCTGAACCAGCTTTACCAGATCCTCGCGGGAAATTTTGACCTCTTTCACCTCGGCCAGCTCGAGGATGTAATCCACCACCTTGTCCTCATAGATGGGGGCACGCAGCCCGGCCAGAGCCTGGGGGTTTTTGCGATACAGATCATAAACCTGCTGTTCCTGACCGGGATAGCGGCGCACTTCGTTTACCAGTGCCTGCTGCATTTCCTCATCGGTTATCTTGATGGAGTTCGCTTCACCCACTTCGGCAACCACCAGCCCAAGCCGCACCCGGCGCTCGGCAATAGTCTCATATTCGGCCCGGGCCTTTTCCTCGGTGGTATCCTCGTCTTCAAAACTGCGGCCATGCTGTTCGATTTCGTGCAGCACCCGTTTCCAGATGGTGTCAAATTCCATTTCAACCATCTGCGCGGGCACTTCAAGCTTATGGCCTTCATCGAGCGCATCCAGCACCAGGCGTTTTACCCGCCGCCGGGTGAGTTCATTGTGCTGCCCCGCGATTTGCTGGCTGACCATCTCGCGCAGCTTGTCCAGGGAATCGACACCTAGAGTTTTAGCAAAATCGTCATCCACCGCAAGCTTGCCGGGGGCATCAGCCGCCAACACTTCAATATCGAACAGTGCGGTTTTACCGGCCAGGCCGGCGCCGCCATAATCGGCGGGGAATTCAACCGTGATCTGTTCTTTTGCGCCCAGAGTCATACCGACCAGCTGTTCTTCAAATCCGGGGATGAACCGGTTTGATCCGATTACGATCTGTGAACTCTCCGACGAGCCCCCCTCGAATGGTTTTCCATCGATATGGCCGGTAAAGCTGATGGTTGCCCGGTCGTCCCCGGCCAGTTTTTCCCCTTGCGGTTTTTCCTCATAGGGGCGATTGCTTTCAACGATCCGGGCGATCTGCTCATCGATTTCAGCCTCGGTCACTTCCACCACCGGTCTTTCGATGGAAATTTTCCTGAAATCCATGATCTCGATCTTGGGCAGAACCTCATAGCTGACCGAGAACGCCAGATCGGCCTCACCGTCAATAATCCGGTTCAAAACGGCCTGATCCTCGCTCAAATCAACCTTGGGTTGAGCGGCGGCCCGTTCGGCGCGTTCTTCAAGGGTTTTCTTGACACCCTCATCGATGGCTTCCTGCATGACTTCGGTCATGGCGGAACGGCCATAAAGCTTTTTGAGGTGTCCGAAAGGCACTTTTCCGGGCCGGAAGCCGTTTAAGCGCACTTTGGTCTTGAGGTCATTGAGCTTGGCGTCGAGCTGACTGGTCAGATCGGCGACGGGGATGCTCAAATCGAGTTTTCTTTTCAGACCTTCATTAAGGGTCTCGGTCACCTGCATTTGTGTGTCCGTTCCTGACTTATTTGTTCAAACTGTCAAATTCATTCGCTGGTGCGGGTGAAGGGACTTGAACCCCCACGCCTTTCGGCACGAGAACCTAAATCTCGCGTGTCTACCAATTCCACCACACCCGCAATTTTGTCACACCCGGAATTCCACCATACGCGCAATTCTACGCTATCTGCACAATGCCGGTTCCGGCTGCAATTTGGCGCCGGTTTATAACATGTGCCCGGTCCCGTCAAAGCCTGATTGGTGCACATGGCGGCGTTGGCCCGGAAGTTTAGGTCACGGACCCATAAACGGGGGCGATATGGCGCTTCAATTGGCAAAAATATGCACGAAGAAGGGTGAAAAGCGGGTCTATATCCCGG
>JAADFY010000231.1:1792-4022 GCA_013152625.1 Alphaproteobacteria bacterium | reverse complement strand
CGGCATCGATCTGATCGCCGACGCGCTGGCCGGACGGCAACTGCCCGACCCCGCCATAACACCCCATGCCATTATTACCGGCGCGACGCTGGAGGCATTTTACACCTCCGGGCCTGATGGCTGGTCGTTGCGCACCGATCGCATGGCGGCGCTGATGGATGAGGGGACCGGAGGCCGCACATCTGTTTTGGGGAAAAAGCGGGTGGGTTTCATGCCCCACTATCCGGCCCATGACTGGTATCGCACCATGATCCACGCCATGCGCGCCCGCGCCCTCGATTACGGGTTCGAGCTGATCGTGTCGCCACCTCACCAGGGGATCGCGGCGGAGATTTCGAGGTTGCGGCGGGAGTTGGCACAAACAGCGGTGCACCACATCCGGCCCGGTCAGACGATTATCCTGGGGGATGGGGAGGCGACGCTGTTTCTGGCCGGCGAATTGCGGCGCCTGGCTTTCCAGGGCAGACAGCGCCTTGCGGGCGTGACTGTGATCACCAACGCGCTGGACATTTTGTTCCGGCTCGGGGACGCGCCCGAACTCAAAGTCATTCTGACCAGTGGCGAGTATCAAAAGGCCGACCGCTGTCTTGTCGGGCCCAGTCTTGGGGCACTATTTGAGCGGATGCGGGCGGATATGGCCTTTCTTTCGGTGGCCGGGGTTTCGCCCGGTTTCGGACTTTCAGCGCTAGATGAACGTCTTGCCCTGGCCGGATCGCGTTTTGTCGAAGCGGCCAGGCGCACCATCGCCCTTGCCGACCATACCGCCATTGGCGCTGATGCAAATCATCGGATCGCCCGCCCCGGCCAATTTCACGAAGTCATAACCGACGACGGCGCCCTGCCGGCCGATCGTCAGGCACTCAGAGCTGCAGGTGTCGAAGTACTGGTCGCGGGAGAAGCGGACCATACCCCGGCATCTCAGGCGCCCGCCGCCGCCAAAAACATGGCCGCGCGGGACGCATGAAAAACGATAAACCCCACAGGAGGAACCGATGAAAAAAACACTGTTTGCAACCGTTGCGGCTACCGCAATGCTGATGGCCAGCCCATCAAGCGCCCAGGAAATCACATTACAATTCTGGGACAACCAGCAGACCGAAAGCGGGCTGTCGCAGTTCCAGCAGGCGGCGGTGGACCGGTTTATGGCCGAAAACCCCAACATCAAGGTTGAAGTCACCACCATTCCCTATCCCGAGTATCAGCAACGCCTGCTGACCGCCGTACAGGGCGGAAACGCACCGGACATTGCCACCCTCGACCAGATCTGGGTTGGCGCCTTCGCCCAAGCCGGAGCGGTGGCTGAACTCTCGGAGCAGGCCGCCGCAAGCGGGCTGTCGCGGGACCAGTTTTTCCCCGGCGCCTGGGACAGTGCCAATTTCAACGGCGGTCTGTATGGCATTCCGTTCAATGTGGATGTCTGGCAATTCAGTTTTTACAACAAGGACCTTCTTGACGCCGCCGGTGTCGATCCCGCTTCCATCTCTACATTCAAGGGATTGCGCGCCGCCGCCGAAGCCTTAACCGGTGATGGCAAGTTTGGCGTTGGCCTGTTTGCCCACAAAGGCGAGGACACCGTGGTTGTGGTGAACTCGTTCATCTTTTCCAATGGCGGCGAAGTTCTGGCCGCCGATGGCACCTGCGCCCTGGACGAAGCCCCTGCGGTCGAAGCACTGCTCTATTTGCAGGACCTGGCACAATTTGCCCCACAGGGCATTTTGAACGCCAGTTCGGGGGATATGCGCGAACTGTTCCTGAACGGTTCTCTGGCCATCGAATTCTGGCCGGCGCTGGAACAGCCCACCTTGCAGGCATCAGACATAAACTGGGGATTTGTAAACGGCACCGCGCCCGAAGGCATGACGCCGGTGGGGACTTTCGGGGGCTGGAACCTTGCGGTGTTTGAGGACGCGGAAAACAAGGAAGCCGCCTGGAAATTCATCGAATTTATGGTCCGTGAGGATGTCAACGGCGACGTGGTCGATTTGCTGCCGGCCAATCTGGTGGCGGCTGAAGCATTCCTGGCGGAAAACCGCGAGGGACCCGAAGCGATCATGGAGCACCTGAACAACGCCAACCCGCGCCCGCTTTCGGCCCGCTATCTTGAGGTCGCCGATATCCAGATGCGGCTGTTTCAGGACGTATTTTCGGGCAAGGATGTGCAATCGTCGGCCAATGATGCCTGCACCGCCATCGATGCGTTAAGCTAGGTCACTTTTTGAAAACAGGTACG
>JAADFY010000231.1:0-1768 GCA_013152625.1 Alphaproteobacteria bacterium | reverse complement strand
CCGCCAACACAAAGACACTGTTATGGCCCGAACTCCATGACCTCCAAGGACCGCTGGCTGATCTGGCTGTTTGTGGCACCAACGGCAATCCTGTTGGGGCTGTTTTTGTACTACCCCATGGTGGGGACAGTCATCGAGAGTTTTTTCGACAGCTCTTTTATCAATCCCTCGCCAAAGTTCGTCGGTTGGGCCGTCTATGAAAAGCTGCTGTCGAGCCGGGATTTCTACGAGATTTTGCGCAATTCCATTGCCTGGACCTTAGGGGTTGTCGTGCTGCAAAACCTGCTCGGTTTTGCCGCCGCCATGCTGCTCAATCAAAAGCTGCCGGCGCAGGGGCTCATGCGGGCGCTGGTTCTGTTGCCCTTCGTTTTGCCCGGCGTTGTCACCGCCATTTTGTGGCGGTTCATGTACGATCCGCAGCTTGGTCTGGTCAATTCGCTGCTGATCGGGGCGGGACTGATCGAGGAAAATGCCGCCTGGCTGGCCAACAGTTCAACCGCCATGGCGGCAGTGATTTTTGTCGCGGTATGGAAAGGGTTTCCGTTCTCCATGCTCATTTATCTCGCAGCTTTGCAAAATGTGGACAAAAACCAGCTGGAGGCGGCGGGGCTCGATGGCGCCGGGCCGGTACAGCGCCTGTTCGATGTGACCCTGCCCGCCATCCGCCCTGTCATTTTGGTCAATATTGTTCTGACCTTGATCCTGACGTTCAATTATTTCGACATTGTCTGGGTTTTAACCCGGGGCGGCCCGCAAAACGCCACCCAGATATTTCCCACAAAAATATTCGAGGTCGGGTTTGGCCAGTTTCGCTTTGGTGATGCGGCCACCTACGGTGTTTTTTCCATTCTTGTTCTGGCGGTCCTTGTGGCCCTTTACGTCATCGTGCAGCGCACCGTTGCCACCCACAGGCCCACCGCATGAAACACACGCCCCTCACCCGAGCCGTCCTGATTGGCTTGCAGATCGGGCTGGCGGCATTTGTGCTGGTTCCACTGTTCTGGATGGTTTCTGTCAGCCTCAAGCCACCCACAGAACCGTTTGCAATTCCAGCCCGGCTGTGGCCCGAGGCGCCGACGCTGGATAATTACATCACCGCGTTCCGGCCCGAATTTCGGACCTATTTCATCAATTCGGTTATCGTCTCAGGTGCCTCGGTGGCGATCACCGTCACCCTGGCGCTTTTGGCCGCCTACAGTTTTACCCGGGGGCAACTGGTGGCGATTTCTGTCCTGTTGTCGCTTGTGGTGCTGGCGCAGATGTTTCCCCATTCCGCCATTATCATCCCGATTTACAAAATGATGCGGGCGGCGGACCTGCTGGATACGAGAACCGCGCTGATTATCGCCTATGTCTCGGTAACCCTGCCGGTTGCGGTGTGGATGTTGCGCGGATTTTTAATGAAGCTGCCGGTTTCACTGGAGGAGGCCGCCGCCATCGACGGCGCGGGACCCCTGCGCATATTTTTCGACATCGTCGTGCCGCTGGCCCGCCCCGGGATCATCGCAACAGCGGTCTATGTGCTGATCGTGACCTGGCAGGAGTTTTTGTTTGCATTGTCGTTTACCTCCAGCAAGGAAATGCGCACCCTGCCGGTGGGGCTCAACGATTTCATTGGCCAGTATGGCATCCGCTGGGGGGAACTGATGGCGTCCTCGGTGATGGTTTCCGTGCCCGTGGTCGTGGTGTTCTTTTTCCTGCAACGCTATTTCGTCGCCGGGCTGACCGCCGGCGCGGTAAAGGGGTAACCCATGGCCCTGATTGAAAT
>JAADFY010000230.1 GCA_013152625.1 Alphaproteobacteria bacterium | reverse complement strand
CACGATTTGTTTTGAAAATGCAGCCCTGCCCATTTCCGACACCGAACTTGAGCGCCTGTTTGACCGCTTTTATCGTGTGGACAAATCCCGGGCCGGCCACGCCAGCAATGTCGGGCTTGGCCTGGCGATCGTCAAACGGCTGGTAAGCGCCCATGGCGGTACAGTCTGGCTCGAGCAGGCCGGCGGGCGCTTTCGCCTGTTCATTTCGCTGCTTTTGGCCGACGAGGCTTTGGGTTAAAATATTGACGACGACGCCTCCGGGCGGAGCACGGGTTTCCAAGGCAAAAAACCAAAACACCCAGCCCACACGCTTTTTCACCACCCCGGATTTGATCCGGGGTCTCGTTCAATTTGCGATGAGGTCCCGGCTCAAGGCCGGGACGGTTCGGGGGTAAGCTATTTTCCTGTTCGTCATTACCCGCTTCATGCGGACAATCCAGCCTTTAAGGCTTCATGCAATATTGGTTCCAAGAAGACTGGATCACCCGGACAAGCCGTGTGATGACGGAATGAATGTCTCCAAAAGTGAAAGAACTCGGCAGTTGGCAATTTATACATGCCAGCCCGACAACGAGGACGGAGCGGGCGTTTAGCCCGCCCCCGCGGAGGCCGGGGCAACGCCCCGAATAGCCGTGAGCGAAAAAAGGAGCCCCCAACCCTGCCCCGCATGGGGCAGGGGAAAAGTGCAAAAAACCCTCCCGGACAACAGGAACGCCACTTCGTATTTGGCGAAATTTGCAAATCCATCTATGCTCACATTCACCTCCAACCAACCGGATGGTTACAATGGCCGCCACGTACCAGATCAACCGTTCTTTTGACTGGAATTATGAAAACGGACCCGTCTTTGGCGGTCCGATGCCGGAGGTGCCTGAAACACCGACCAAAGATTTTTTCGGGTTGGCGGTAAATTCCCGGCTGGGAATTCCTGCCGGACTTTTGCTGAACGCAAGCTGGATTGATTTTTACGCCCGCGCCGGATTTGACATTTTAACTTACAAGACTGTGCGCAGTGCCTTTCGCCCATGTTACGATCTGCCAAACTGGGTATTTGTTGACCGCGATGATCAGGTCGATCCCCAAAGGCTCGACGAGGCACAACATCGCTTAACTGCCACACCTCCCGATTATACAAAAATCACCAGCTCGGTTTCGTTTGGCATGCCTTCTAAAGCGCCGACGGACTGGATGCCGGACGTGGAGCGCGCCCGCAAGGCCCTTGGTGCGGGCCAGGTGCTGATCGTTTCGGTGGTGGCGTCGCCGGCTCCGGGCTCGCCTGTTTCAGAAATGATTTCCGACTTTGGCGCCTTGGCGGCCATGGCCCGCGAGGCCGGGGCCCAGATCGTTGAGGCAAATCTTTCTTGCCCGAATGTGTGCACCGCCGAGGGCGACATTTTTCTTGATGCAGAATTGTCCGGTGCCATTGCCACGGCCATGCGGAAAGGGGCCGGCGACCTGCCGGTCTTGCTCAAACTGGGCCATTTTTCCAACAACGAAACCATCTTGCAGGTGCTGCGCGCCATAAATGGCCAGGCCAGTGGCGTGGTGATGGTCAATGGGATTTCCCGGCGGGTGATCGAAGCCGATGGCGCTTCTGTTTTTGGCAAAGGGCGTGAGGTGTCGGGCATTTTAGGCCGGGGAATACACCAGTTCAGCCTGGACAATGTGAAAACGGCGGTTGAGGCCATTGCCACCGAAAAGCTTGACCTTGGCGTGGTGGCGGTTGGCGGCGTGTCTACTGCAGAAGATGCCGCCCATTATTTTAACGCGGGCGCCAGGGCGGTCATGCTGGGTTCAGCGCCCATGTTCGACCCGTCCCTCGCCGCCCGGTTCAAGCGCGCGCACCCGGAGTGGTAGACCAGCCCGTCCGGCGCGAGGACAAAACAAAGCCCGTCCGGCGCGAGGACAAAGTAAACCAGCATCGAATCGAGAGACAAAAGGACCCGCTTTTATCTCTGCCTTAGAGATCAGCGAGCACGAGCGAGCCGGCCGGTCAGGCCGCGCCGTCGCAGGCCCGGTGTGCAGCACCGAATTGGCCGTGAGACAAAAATGAGCCCGCCACCGCCCAGCGGCAGGGGCGTGCGGCCCCGGAACACCCCCAAAATCCGCTTATCACCAAATTCTGACCCTTAAGATGGCGTCCAAGTCGATATAGATGTTGATATTTTTACCTTTCGGTATAAAACTTATCGCAGTTACCAGAGCGTTTTCAGGGTAAGTGGATCCCGGTTATCCGGTTCGAAAACGCGACAAGACAAAAATTTTGGGCGCTGTTTTGTTACCAACAAAACAGGATAGGCCCGAGTGCCGATGAGTATCCGCATGGAACCCACCGACATCACCGATCCGGACTATTTTCACAAGGTTGTGGATTGCCAATGGGCGTGTCCGGCCCATACGCCGGTGCCCGAATACATCCGCTTGATCGCCAAAAAGCGCTATGCTGATGCGTTCATGGTCAACTGGGAATCCAACGTTTTTCCCGCCATTCTGGGCCGGACCTGTGACCGGCCCTGCGAACCGGCGTGCCGGCGCACCCGCATTGAGGAAAAGCCGGTGGCCATTTGCCGGCTCAAGCGGGTCGCCGCCGACAATTGCGGCGATATCTCGGACCGGTTGCCACAGGTTCCAAGCCAGAAAAATGGCAAACGCATCGCATTGGTTGGCGCCGGTCCCGCTTCCCTGGCCGTGGCCCGGGACCTGCTGCCCCTTGGCTATGAATGCACCCTTTTTGAGAAAAACCGCGCCGCCGGCGGCCTGATGCGCACCAACATTCCCGCGTTTCGCCTGCCCGTGGCCGTGCTGGACGAAGAAGTCGACCGGGTGCTTCACATGGGCGTGGAAGCACGGTTTGGCACCGAAATTTCCTCCCTAAAATCATTGCTCGGTGAGGGCTTTGACGCGGTGTTTATCGGTTCGGGCGCCCCCCGGGGCCGAGATCTGAACCTGCCTGGCCGCGCCAGCGCTTCCGCCAACATTCATATTGGCACCGATTTCCTCGCGTCAGTGGCTTTTGGCCACACCGAAAAGATCGGTCGGCGGGTGGTGGTCATCGGGGGTGGCAACACCGCCATGGACTGCTGCCGCACCGCGCTCCGGCTGGGCGGCGAAAACGTCTACATCACAGTCCGCTCCCCCCGTGCCGACATGAAAGCCTCGGCCTGGGAGATCGAAGACGCTGTCCGGGAAGGTATTCCGGTCCTCGACAATCACGCCCCCACCGAGTTCCTGGTTGAGAACGGCCGCCTGCGGGCTGTCAAATTCCAGCCCATGGCGGCCCGCTATGATGCCGCCGGGCGCCGCACCCTTTATGCCACCGACGACGAACCTGTCATAATCGAATGCGACGACGTTCTCATGGCCATCGGGCAGGACGTTGCCTACGACTGGATCGAGCGCGATATCGGGCTGGATTTTGATGCCGGCGGCGGTCCGGTTGTAGACGCCTTGACCCACCAGTCCACGTTGCCGGGAGTTTTTTTCGGCGGCGACGCCGCCTGGGGGCCGGAAAACATCATCACCGCCGTCGCCCATGGCCATAAGGCCGCCATTTCCATTGATCTGTTTTGCAACGGCCAGCCGCTAAGCGACCGCCCGAACCCGTTGACCAATCTGGTCAGTCAGAAAATGGGCATTCATGAGTGGTCCTACGACAACGACATATCAGCCGCCGGGCGGGTGCCGGTACCCCTGGCCGATCTCGAAGTGGCGCTCACCCGCCTGGATGTGGAAGTAGAACTCGGCTTTGACGAGACCGAGGCACTAAAAGAAGCCATGCGGTGCCTGAATTGCGACATCCAGACCGTGTTCTCCGACAACCTGTGTATCGAGTGCGATGCCTGTCTGGATATTTGCCCCGTGGACTGCATCAACTTTACCGATAACGACGAGGAAACCCGGTTGCGCGAAGGCCTGCGGGTGCCGGCGGTAAATCTGGAACAGGGTTTGTATGTCTCCGGCCCGCTTGTAACCGGTCGGGTCATGATCAAGGACGAAGACGTGTGTCTGCATTGCGGCCTGTGCGCGGAGCGATGCCCCACCGGCGCCTGGGACATGCAGAAATTTTCCCTGGTCGAAGCGGTAGCCAACACCAATCCCGAACCTGCCCAGGAACCCGTCCATGCCGTCTGATTGTACGTTTAACGAGTTCGTTCTCAAATTTTCCAATGTCAACGGTTCCGGTTCGGCCAGCGCCAATCTCTTGTGCGCCAAAGCCCTGTTTCGCATGGGCCTGCCGGTCACCCCGAAGAACATTTTCCCCTCCAACATTCAGGGCATGCCCACCTGGTATGAAATTCGCGTATCCGAAGCCGGCCATCTGGCCCGCCGCGACGGCATCGACGTCATGGTGGCCATGAACCCCCAGACCTATGCCAAAGACATCGCCGCTGTGGTGCCCGGCGGCGCCGTAATTTATGACAGCACCTGGCCGCGCACCTTCGACCGGAAAGATATTGAGGTTTTGGGCATACCCCTTGCCCGCCTGTGCGCCGAACACTGGACTGATCTGCGCCAGCGTCAGTTGTTCAAGAATATCGTCTATCTGGGGGCCCTTGCCCGCCAGATCGAGATCGATGGGGAAATACTCGAAACCCTGATTGCCGAACAGTTCAAAAACAAGCCCGCCCTGATCGAGCCCAATATCAAGGCCATTGAAATCGGTCGCGCCTATGCCCGTGATCATTTTACCACCCGCTTGAAGGTCCGGGCCCGCAAAGCCACCACTGCGGTGGGAAAAATCTTGATATCGGGCAATGAGGCCGCCGCACTGGGCGCCATTTATGCCGGCGCCACAGTGGCCGCCTGGTATCCCATCACCCCCTCGACATCCCTGATCGAGGCATTTGCCCGCTTTGCCGGCAGGTTGCGCAAAGACCCCCGGGGCAAGTTGCGCGCCGCCATCGTTCAGGCCGAGGACGAACTGGCCGCCGTTGGCATGACCGTGGGCGCCAGCTGGAATGGCGCCCGCGCCTTTACCGCCACCTCCGGCCCCGGCATTTCGCTCATGAGTGAATTTGTCGGACTGGCTTACTATTCCGAAATTCCCCTGGTCATTTTTAACATCCAGCGTGGCGGCCCCTCCACCGGCATGCCCACCCGCACCCAGCAATCCGATATTTTAGCCTGCGCCTATGCCTCCCACGGCGACACACGGCACGTGATGTTGTTTCCCGGCGATCCGGGGGAGTGTTTTGAACTGGCCGCTGACGCATTTGACCTCGCCGAACGTTTACAGACCCCGGTGTTTGTCATGAGCGATCTCGATATCGGCATGAACGACTGGGTCGTGGATGCCTTAAGCTGGGATGACGACCGGCAGTTTGACCGGGGCAAGGTGCTAAGCGCTGCCGACCTGGATGAAATTGGCGATTTCGCCCGCTATCGCGATGTGGATGGCGACGGCATTGCCTGGCGCACCATCCCCGGCACCCATCCCACGAAGGGCGCGTTTTTCACCCGCGGCACCTCCCACACCGAAACCGGCGCCTATACCGAAGACGGCACGATCAATGCGCAAAATCTGGACCGGATTGCCCGCAAGATCGAATTTGCCAGCGCGCTTATGCCAGCGCCGGCCATTCACAATGTCTCGGAAAAATCACGCCTCGGCATTATCAATTTCGGGGCCACCGACCCCGCCGTGCGCGAAGCACTCAAGGCGCTGGCCGGTCAGGGGCACGGGATCAATCACCTGCGGATCAAGGCGTTTCCCTTCGGTCCCGAAATCCTCGCCTTTGTGGAGCGGCACGACTATTTGTTTGTGGTTGAACAAAACCGCGATGCCCAGATGCGCCACCTGCTCATCGCCGAGGCCGCCATTCCCGCCCACAAGCTCATCCCCGTGCTCAGCTATGATGGCATGCCCCTGACCGCCGATTTTGTTCGAACCGCCATATTGCGGATCCTGTCCGACGATCAGCGCATTGCTGCCACCAGCGCCACCCCGATAACCGCCGCTTGAAAGTTCGGTTAAAATCATCCCATGACCCACATCGCAAAACCAAAATTCCGCCATCCCGACCTGCCGGTCAATCGACTGGGTTTGACCCGCCGCGATTATGAGGGAGTGGTTTCGACCCTGTGTGCGGGATGCGGCCATGATTCCATATCCGCTGCCATTATTCAGGCCTGTTTCGAGCTCGAGATCGCCGCCCACCGCATCGCCAAGGTTTCCGGTATCGGTTGTTCCTCCAAAACAACCAACTATTTCGCCAACACCGCCCACGGGTTCAATTCCGTGCACGGGCGCATGCCCTCGGTGGCCACCGGCGCCAATCTGGCCAACCCCGATCTCATATATCTCGGGGTTTCCGGCGATGGAGACACCGCCTCCATCGGGCTGGGCCAGTTCTGCCATGCCATCCGGCGGCGGCTTAACATGGTCTATATTGTTGAAAACAATGGCACTTACGGGCTGACCAAGGGGCAGTTTTCCGCCACCAACGACAAACGGTCGAAAAATCGTCGCGGGGTTGAGAATCTGTTCGAGGGGATTGACCTGTGCGCCCTGGCCATTGAAATGGGCGCCGGGTTTGTCGCCCGCAGCTTTTCCGGCGACAAGCACCAACTCGTGCCCCTGATCAAGGCAGCCATCACCTATCACGGCTTTGCCTTAATCGATGTGATTTCCCCCTGCGTTACCTTTAACAATCACCCCACGTCCACCAAGAGCTATGACTATGTCCGCGATCACAATTTTATGGTCGACCGGATCGATTTTGTGCCCAAACGCAGTGAAATAAAGACGCAATATGAGCCCGGAACCAGTGTCGAGCTGACCCTGCACGATGGGTCGGCACTAAAATTGTACAAACTGGCGGATGACTATGACCCGGCGGATCGCGGCCAATCGCTGGCCAGTCTGGACCGATATGACCGGGACGGGGCGGTAAGCACCGGTCTGCTCTATTTCGATGAAAACCAGACCGATCTGCACGATCTGCTGGCGACAACCGACCAGCCCTTGAACGCCGCGCCACAAGCCGATCTTTGTCCCGGCGCCGACCAGCTTGAGGCCATCAACGCTCAGTATCGCTAGGCGGTTGCACGGCCCCGGCACCCCCCGGCTAAGTGCGCAGCCGCCATCATAGAATCCGAGGTGCGAGCCTGGGCGGTGTGCGAAACTCCAAAGGCAAAAGAACTCATACGCTCACAATTTATACATGCCAGGCCCACAACGAGGACGGAGCGGCGCAAGCGCCGCCCTCGCGGAGGCGGGGCAACGCCCCGAATAGCCGTGAGCGAAAACAAGAGGGAAGTGCTGGTCTCCAAAGGCAAAAGAACTCAAACGCTCACAATTTATACATGCCAGGCCCACAACGAGGACGGAGCGGCGCGAGCGCCGCCCCCGCGGAGGCCGGGGCAACGCCCCGATTAGCCGTGAGCGAAAACAAACCCGCCCTTAAACCGCTAGAAAACAGGCCACCCGGCCTTTGCCCTTTTGCTCCATTTCCGGCCGTTCTTTGGTGCACCGGTCCACCGCAATGGGGCAGCGCGGGTGATAGGCGCACCCCGTGGGTGGATGGATCGGATCGGGTATTTCCCCTTTGGGCGGTTCCACCTCCCGGCCAAACCCGTCCAGTTTTGGCGCCGCTTCCAGCAACATTTTGGTGTAGGGATGTTTGGGATCGGCAAACAGGGCCTCCCGGGGGGCCTCCTCGATCAGACGACCCAGATAGAGCACGCCAACGGTGTCGGCCATGTGCTGGACAATAGTCAGGTCGTGGGAAATAAACAGATAGGTCAACCCGAACTCTTCGCGAAGATCGCTCATCAGGTTAAGCACCTGGGCTTGCACGGAGACATCAAGAGCCGAAGTCGGCTCGTCGCAAACGATCAGCTTCGGTTCCGCCGCCAACGCCCGGGCAATACAGATGCGCTGGCGCTGCCCGCCGGAAAATTCGTGGGGGTACTTGTTAACGTCAGCCCCCGAAAGTCCCACCTGCTCAAGCAGTTTTTGCGCCAGACCGTCCGCTTTTCCCCCCCGCGCAGTCACCGGTTCCGCGATAATATCCCCCACCTTCCAGCGCGGGTTCAAGCTGGCATACGGGTCCTGAAATATCATCTGGATACCCACCTGCATGGCGGCAATTTTAGCCTTGTCCGGCTCGTGGGCCGGGTCAATACCATCGATCTTGATCGTGCCCGCCGTCGGCGGCAGCAGGCCGACAATAATCTTGCCGATTGTGGACTTTCCCGACCCGCTCTCCCCAACCAGAGCGTAAACGCTATTTCGCGCTATATTGAAACTGACGTTGGAAACGGCCTGCAAAATCGCTTTTGGCTTGCGTTCAAGGACCCGGTTCAACCACGGCGCCGACACGTCAAAATCCCGCACCAGATTTTTAACTTCCACCAGATCGCTCATGGGCCCGCCTCCCCGGCAAACCAGCACGCCGCACGGCCATCACCGGCGCCAAGGGTTGGTGCGGGATCGGCCCGGCATTTGTCTTTTGCAATCGGACATCTTGGATGAAACGCACAACCGGCTGGCAGTTCGGTCAACCTGGGCATGGCACCGGGGATCTGATTGAGCCGTTTACCACCCTTCGCCGCCAGCGGGGTCGAGGCCATCAGCCCCTGGGTGTAGGGATGGGTGGGACGGGTCAGAACATCACGAACCGGGCCCAGTTCCGCCATGCGCCCCGCATACATCACCGCCACATCATCCGCCGTCTCCGCAATCACCCCCATATCGTGGGTTATCAGCATGATCGCGGTGCCCCGCTCGGCACATAACCGCTTGAGCAAGGCAATAATTTGTGCCTGTACGGACACATCAAGGGCGGTGGTGGGTTCATCGGCCACCACCAGCGACGGCTCGGCACAAAGTGCCAGCGCAATAACCACCCGCTGGCGCATGCCGCCGGAAAATTCATGGGGGTAGGATTTTATCCGTTCCGCGGCCCCCGGAATGCCCACTTCCTCCAGCGCCGCAATCGCCCGTTTTTCTGCTTCGGATGCGGAAATATCAAGATGTTCGAGCATGGTTTCAGTAAGCTGGTCGCCGATGGGCAACAACGGATTAAGCGAGGTAAGCGGATCCTGGAACACCATGCCGATCTGCTTGCCCCGGACCGCGCGCATGGGTTCGCGCGTCAGGGTATCAATGCGTTTCCCGTTCAGCCATATTTCGCCACCCGAGATATGGGCCGGCGGATCCAGCAGGCCGATAACGGCATTGCCGGTCATGGATTTCCCCGCGCCGCTTTCCCCCACAACCCCGAGGATTTTACCCTTGGCAATTTCCAGACTGAGCTTGTCCACCGGACGCAGCACACCCTGCCGGGTTGGTATTTTTACCGTCAGATTGACGACCTTTAATACAGTATCTGTCACTAACGCAGCCTTGGATTAAGGACATCGCGCAGCCAGTCACCCAAAAGATTGACCGAAAGCGCCAGCGCTAAAAGCGTGACCGAGGGAAACAGCAAAATCCACCATTCACCGGAAAACAAATACCCCTGCCCGATGCGAATAAGCGTACCCAGAGATGGCTGCGTCGGCGGTGCTCCCACCCCGAGAAACGACAACGTCGCCTCGGCAATAATGGCCAGCGCCAGGGATATGGTGGCGATCACCAGCACCGGGCCAAGAACGTTGGGCAGAATGTGGCGTATCATAATCCCGCCGGCCCCCCGTCCGTTCAGCCGCGCCGCCTGTACATATTCCTTGCCCTTTTCCACCATGGTTGCCCCCCGCACCACCCGGGCAAACTGCACCCATTCCGATAACCCGATAGCAATGATGAGAACCCAGATCGCCATCTCGTCACGCTGTTCAAGAGGGGTAAATCCTTTGGCGATGCCAAAAATCAGCATGGCGACCAGAATGCCGGGAAACGTGAGTTGCACATCGGCGATGCGCATGATCACCGCCCCGATCCATCCCCCCACATACCCTGCGATCAGCCCCAGGGTGACCCCCAGAACCATGGCAAATGCAACAGCGGCAAACCCCACAAACAGCGATATTCGCATTCCGTACAGGATGGTGGAAAAAACATCGCGCCCCTGATCATCGGTCCCCAGCCAGAACACTTCGCCGGTAAAGGCATTGGGCTGCATGGGGCTCGAAAACCCGTTCATCAGATTAAGTGTGGCGGGATCAAACGGGTTGTGGGGAGCAAAAAGCGGCGCCAGAACCGCGCCCAGTACCAGCCCCAGCGCCACCAGAAACGAGACCACCGCCACCGGCGAACGCTTGAACGACCAGATGAAATCCGAGCCCGCCGCCCGGGACCAGGCCCGGGTCAACCGGTTGCCTGCCTGCGAGGTTTCGCCGGGCGAAGTAGCGGGCTGGTGATTTTGCCCCTTGGTTTCCTGGCTCATTTTTGCGCGCTCCCGGTCCGGTCCACCCGCAATCTGGGATCAATGGCAAAATACAACATATCAACGATGAAATTGATGATCACGAACATGACCGAAATCAGCATCAAATAGGCAGCCATCACCGGAATATCCACAAACCGGATGGCATTGATGAATAACAGGCCGACCCCGGGCCATTGAAACACCGTCTCGGTAATGATCGCAAACGCAATGATCGAGCCCAGTTGCATGCCGGTGACAGTAATCACCGGCACCAGGGTGTTTTTCAGGGCATGGCGAAAATAAACGCTTCGGTCCCGAAGGCCCCGGGCCCGGGCAAACCGGATATAGTCCTGCCGCAAAACCTCGAGCATTTCCGAGCGCACCAGCCGCATGATCAGGGTCATTTGATACAGCCCGAGCGTAATGGCGGGCAATACCAGGGCTTTTAGCCCGCTTTGAGTCAAAAATCCCGTGCGCCACCAGCCCAGATCCACCACGTCGCCCCGTCCGAAACTGGGCAGCCACCCCAATTCCACCGCAAACAGATAAATGAGTAGTATCCCGATCAGAAACGTCGGCAAAGAAACCCCGATCAGTGACAGGGTCATAACCGTGTTGGCCGCCCAGCCATTGCGCCGAATTGCGGTAAACACCCCCAGAGCCACGCCAAAAACGATTGCCAGCACCGCCGAGACCATAGCCAGTTCCAACGTCGCCGGCAGCCGTTCGGCGATGATCTTCGATACCGGCCGTCCCAACCGGTAGCTGATACCGAAATTGCCCTGCACCGCGCTTTCCAGAAAGCGGTAATATTGCACCGGAAACGGCTGATCGAGGCCGAGTTGGGTGCGCAGCCGCTCGATGTCGGCCCCTGTGCGTTCCTGCCCCAGCATGCTGTCGATGGGATCACCGACAAAATTGAACATGGAAAATGCAACAAGCCCGACCACGAGCAGAACAATCAGCGACTGAAACGCCCGTCTGATGGCGAATGCGAGCATCGACGCGAGACCTCAAGGAAAGCGTTTATGGTCAAAACTCCCCGGCGGGAAAACTCTCGCCGGGGAGGTAATTTTTCAAGCCAAAAAAGGTCTCACAGATTTGGCGTAACCCAAAACTACTCGGACCCGAAACTACATGGCCATTTTAAAATATTTGAACTTGGGCGTGTCGTCGGGGGCAACGCTGGTGCCCACATTGTCCGCCATGCCCCAGTTAAGCACCTGATGGTGGATCGGGATATAGACCTGATCTTCCTGCACTGTGGCCCAGATATCGGCAATCATCTGATTGCGCTTGTCCAGATCGGTTTCCGAAGCCAGCGCCTCGATGGTGACATCGAGTTCGGGATTGGCATAGCGCGTTCCGTTCCAGGAGCCGTATTTTTCACCCTTGGAGTGCACCAGGAAGTTGAAGATATACTCCGAGTCATAGGTGGGAACGCCCCAGCCGAGCATATAGAAATCGGTTTCGAGATTATTGATCAGCGGGAAATGCTGCGCTTTGGGCAACGCATCGAGCTGAACCGTGACGCCGATTTGCGCCAGCATGCCAACCGCTGCCTGACAGATCGCCTCATCATTGATGTAGCGATCATTGGGGCAGTTAAGCCGGATTGAAAACCCGTCACCATAGCCCGCATCGGCCATTAAGGCATTGGCCGTGGCCACATCGGTTGCCGGATATTCGTCCAGTTCAGCCGTCCAGCCGTTGACAAACGGCGGCATGACAACGCCGGCCGGGATCGACTGCCCGCGCATGACCACCTGCTGGATGGCTTCACGGTTGATGGCCATGTTCATGGCCTGGCGAACCCGGATATCGGCGAGGGGGTTTGCACCCTCCACATTGTCGCTTTCCAGATCGGCATCGCCCTGGTTCATGCCGAAAAAGATCACCCGGTTCTGCGGTGCAGTAATGACCTTGAGGCCCTCGGTGTCGTTCACCCGGGCCAGATCCTGCACCGGCACGTCCTGAATGAAGTCCACCTCGCCGGAAAGCAGGGCGGCCACACGGGTCGCCTGATTCTGGATCGGTGTATAGACGATATCGGTGAAATCGAGGGGAAATTCGTCCGCGCCCCAGTAATTTTCGTTCAGGGTGAGAACGGTTTTGGAATCGGGTTCCCGCGAAACCAGCACATAAGGGCCGGTGCCGTTGGCATTGCGCGAGGCAAACGTATCCTCGCCGCCTTCATAATCCTGAACCTTGGCCGCGCCGTTGGCCTCGGCCCATCCCTTGTCGATGATGAACAGGTTGGTCAGGTTCGACGGCATGATCGGATTGGGACCATCGGTGACGATTTCAAAGCCATATTTGCCATTGGCCCGAACTTCGGTGACCGATGCCAAAAGCTCCTTGTAGTCGCTGTCCGGGGTCATGGCCCGTTCGAATGAAAACACCACGTCTTCGCTGTCAAATTCAGCCCCGTCGTGAAACACAACGCCTTCACGCAGCTTGAACCACCACACATTGGGATCGGTTTCGCTCGGGCCCCATTCGGTGGCAAGAGCGGGAACCGGCGCGCCGGTCATATCGCGAATGATCAGCGGCTCCATGATCTGGTGGATGAGCGCCGTTGTCGGCCCCTCGTTCTGAGCGTGGGGGTCGAGGGTAAGAGCATCGCCGGCACGGGCCCAGTTAAGGGTCTGGGCGCTGACCATGGTCGTCATGGCGCCAAGCACCGCGGTGGCCAGCAGAATGGATTTCATTTTCATTTTTTCCTCCCTGATGAATGAGCGCACAACTAAGAGGTTTATTCATTCCATGGCAAGAGAGAAACCGGCTCGCTTAAAGCAACGCGGTAAACGGGCAGGGGCGCGTCTGGTCCCTTAAGGGATGAATGGAGTGCACAACTCCAAAGACCAAAGCACCCCCCACCCCTGACTCCTCCCCGCAAAGAGGGAGGGGAAACAGAGCCGCCATTAAAGAATCCGAGGTGCGTCTACGTACTGCACCACCCCGGACTTGATCCGGGACGGTGCGGATTGGGTGAAAGCTGATTTTCTGCGTCATTGCGAGCGACCTGCAAGGGCGCGCGGCAATCCAGTTTGATTTTATGTCAGGAAATTGGATTGCTTCGTTGCTTTCGCGCCTCGCAATGACAGGTTACGCAAGGAGGTCCCGGATCAAGCCCGGGACGGTGCGTACTTTTCCAAAGGCACAAGCCTCAGGCTTACCTCTGACCAAAAGCCCAGCGAGCTTCAAC
>JAADFY010000229.1 GCA_013152625.1 Alphaproteobacteria bacterium | reverse complement strand
CCCCCGATCATTAAGGCGATCAGACGCATGCGCGCCGGCGCAATACCCACACTTCTTGCCGCAAACGGATGCTCCCCCGAGGCTGAAATCTGCAATCCAAGTCGGGTGCGACAGATCAGAATCCACATGGCGAAAGTCACAAACGGCAACGCCAGAACCAAAATCGACAAATTGCCATAAGCGCCAAGAGAGATGCCCGCCGGCTCCAACAGTGCCCCCACCCGCGGTAACCCGAAGGGAGCATTCACGGCAGCCTGAGAACCAAATATGGATTCCACGGCCAACGTGGTCCCGCCCAGCCCAAGGCCGGTCAAACCCAGGCCGGCGATGATCTGGTTGGCCTTTAATATCTCGACCACAAACCAGAATATGACGGAGCCTATGACGCTGACGACAATGGCAATCAGCAACGCCAGCACAACGGAGCCGGTCATGACGATTCCTAAAATAATCGCACAGGCGCTCGCAATCATCAGGCCTTCCAGCCCCAGATGCCAGATACCCGCCCGCTGGGCAATGACACCGGCAAGCGTCACGTAGATCAGCGGCGTGCCCGAACGCAGAATGGCGATAATGATCTCATCCATTTGGCTTATCCGGTTCCGGTTGGGTGCGGATTTTTCAAGCTCTTGCTCTGCGGTTGTTTTGTTGAATTCCACCTGCCCCCGAAGCGTTTCAGGTTGATTATGTCGTCGAGCGTTTTCGATTTTGCGGTGATGAAAAGAGCAATCGCGGCGTTGATGATCGCGATTGCCGACGCGGGAAGGCCGGTAATGATGGGCAGATAAAGCGCCGCCGAAGCCAGCCCGCCAAAAAACAGGGCGGCGATGGCCGTCCCCGCAATTGAAAGGTTGGCCACCAGCGCAATCAGAATTGCGGTGAACCCATGCCCGGGCAGAAAACCCCCTGTCAGGCGTCCATTTGGCCCCATGAACTCCATCGTTCCGGCCAGCCCGGCCAGTGCGCCGCTGATGACAAAGCTGGCCAGGCCGATGCGCATCAGTTTCGCGCCCTGCCAGGCGACCATCGTCGCATTGCGCCCCGCCAGCCCGGACACAACACCAAATGCGGTGCGGTTCACCAGGAACCACATTGATGCGCCCACAAAGACTGCTATCGCAATAATCGTCGGCGAAAGTTCAAACGAATTTCCAATACGATAGGCGGCATCGAGCGGTCTGGAAGCGGCCTGCTGGCCAGATCCGGACGGATCTTTAAGCGGTCCCGAAGTCACATAAACCAGCACAAGGCCGGCAAGAAAATTGCCCATCAAGGTGGTGATGACTTCATCGGCGCCCGAGCGCAGCCGCAGCAATCCCGGCCAAAGGGCCCACAGGCCCCCACCAAGCATTCCGGCGGCAAAACACGCCGGTATGACAATATAGGCTGGCCAGCCATTAAGCCATTCCGCCACAAAAGCGGCAAAAATCGCGCCCATGTAAAATTGACCCTGGGCGCCAATATTAAAGTACCCGGCCCGGAACGAAATGGTAACGCCGACCGCCGTTACAAACAAAGGCGCCCCCCATCGCAGCGCGTTTTCAAGGGCGCCATTGCGCAAAAACGCACCGTTAAAAATGGCCTGGAACATATCCAGTGCCGCATAGCCGGCGATGGAAAAAATGATGCCGCACAACCCCAGCGCCAGAACGATAAAGATCAGCGCACGCACAATCGTTGCAAGTTTTGCGGTCATAAACCGGCACCCGTCATGGCAGCACCAATTTCGCCAATATCGAATGGCGCGGTAAACTCTCCAACCAGCTTGCCGGAGAAAAACACAACCACACGGTCGGACAGCTCAAATATTTCATCCAGATCGGAGGAAATGAACAAAATACCGCATCCGCGATCCCTGGCTGCCCGCAACGCATCCCAGACAAATTCGGTCGCCCCGATATCGAGCCCGCGTGTGGGTTGTGCGGCGACAATCAGTGTTGCGGCAGCATCCATTTCCCGGGACAGAATGAGTTTTTGCGCGTTCCCGCCGGACAGGGAACCTGCCATCTGGTCCACATCGGCGTAATGCACTTGCCATTGATCAAGCGTTTTTTTGCACTGCGCGCGCCCATGGCGGGGGTTGATCATGGCGTAGATCGGACTTTGCAGGAACTGCCGGACCATCCAGTTTTCCCACAATGGCGAAGTCAGGCTCAAACCCTCCACCGTGCGATCAAACGGAATAATGCGCAGCCCCCTGCCCCGCCGTTCAATATGGGCGGCGCCGGTGACATATCATGGCCATCGATGCTGACCCGCCCTGCCGAAAGGCCCGCCAGATCGGCAATGGCGCGCACCAGCGTGCGCTGGCCATTGCCCTCAATTCCCGCAACGCCGACAATTTCACCCGCATGAATTTTCAAATCCACATCGCCAAGCGGCGGCCCGTCCCGGTCCGGCCGCGTAGAAACCGCCTCCAAACTCAGCTTCAGGCCGGCGTTTTTCAAAACCCCTGCCCCGGTGTCGCGCGGTCCGGTTATCTTTTCCTGTGATCCAGCCTCGCCCCGATGATTTTTCTCTTCCGCACTGTTTCGCGAACCGATAATCAGCTTCGACAGGGTTTGCGCATCCAGAGCCGAGCATTCCGCTGGAGGCTGCACAAGCCGGCCGCCGCGCAAAACCGTCACCGTCTCCCCGATGTCCAGCACTTCACGGATTTTGTGCAATATCAGAATGACCGTGACACCCATGTGCTTGAGGCGACGCACACGCTCAAACAGTTTCCCGATGCTTTTTGGCGACAGCACCGCAGTGGGTTCATCAAGGATAAGCAGTTTTGCCTCACTCACCAGGGCACGCGCGATCTCCACCCCCTGCTGCGTTTCAACCGGCAAATCGCGTATGCGCTGGTGCGCCTGAACGTTTACTTCCAACGCGTCGAGATGCGGTTGCCAGCATTTTTCCAGGCCGCGGCGCGAATAAATCAGGCCGCCGGGTGCACCAAATTGCATGGCTTCGGCCACGCTGAACGAGGGTGGCAATGCAAAACTTTGATGCACCAGTTCAACGCCCGCCTGACGCGCCTCGCTCACATCACCCCGGGCGATGTGCCGTCCCTCGATGTGCATCGAACCGGTTTTCGGTAAAACCAGGCCGGCAGCAACACGGGCAAAAGTTGTTTTTCCGGCCCCGTTTTGCCCGGCAACCACATGGATCCGGCCGCGTTCGAAAGCGACGCTCACGTCATCAAGAGCAACGACATCACCGTATTTTACGGTGATATTGGCGCATTCAAAAACGTTTGCGTCGCTTCGTTTCAGCACAGGCTACCCAGCTTTACTCACGAAAATGGCCGGGGCCCTGTCCCGGGTTCTTCAGGACAGGGCGCCGCCATCAGATCTCCGTGTTGAAGGGTACGGACACCGACCCGTCAAGAATACCCGATTTTGCCTGTTCGATCTGCGCCCAGACCTCAGTTGCCCTGGCATTGAGATTTTCAGGACCTTGTTCCTGGAACACCGGAGAGCGCATGAAGTCAATCACACCGGTGCCCAGCCCGGTCGCTGTATGGGTGCCGCCGGCCCAGTCGTCACCCAGAGCTTTGGTGACCTCATTGTAAAGCGAGGCACCAAAATCCAGTCCAACAATGGAGATGACCGAGGCGGGCCCGAGTTCGTATTGGGCGGGATCAAGTGCGGAGACCATCCGCCCTTCCTTTTCATTTGCCGCGGCGATGATACCGCCATCGGTCGCTGCTGCATCTGTCTGGATAAAGTCGATGCCATCGGTGTACATCTGATTGGCAATCTCCAGCCCCTTGGCCGGGTCCTGGAATGAACCGGCAAATGCGGCAACCGCCGAGATATCGCTGCGCACCGATTGAGCGCCGGCCTTGAACGCATTGAAATCGGCATTGATCGGCGGAATGGAAATGCCGCCGATAAAGCCCAGCTTGCCTGTTTGCGAGAGGTTGGCAGCAAATATGCCAGACAGGTAGCACCCGAGATAATAATCGTAGGATACGGTGACAACGTTATCTATTGCCGGGTCAAACGCATCGCCAAACAGCTGGATCCACTTGGTATTTACAAACTGGGGCGCAACGGCTTTGAACGGCTCGGAAACACCGGGGAAAGTCGAAATCACAACGCTCGCGCCGGCTTCTCCGAGGGTGCGAAAAATGGTTTCATAGGTTGCCGGATCCTGGGCGTAAACCGCCCGGTATTCAAACCCGCGTTCGCCGGCAAGCTGCTTGAGCCTGGCGATCATTGAATCCACCGGCCCGTTGTCGCCGGCAGCCTGGGTGTGCACCAGGGCAACCATGCCGCTTTGTGCAAATGCGGAGGTGCCAAACACGGTGCTGGCCAAACCAATGGCTGCAAGACCACCTGCCCCTTTTAATACCCGCCGCCGGCCAATCAGATTTGACGACCTCGGTTGCGACTTTACAGTTGAATTTTTCATTGTCCTTGTTCCTTTTCCTTGTTCGCCAGCTTCCAGCCAGCCTCCCTGATTTTCAAGCCCGGCAAAAAATGCCAGGCCCGCTGATGCCCGAACGCGCCTTTACGGTTCGGGCGAAAATGTCGCCGGATTCATGATCATGACTTCTTGTTTCTGGATCACTTCCAGCGCCCAGATACCGGCGATGAATTCCTGCCATTCAGGATCGGCATACATCGACGCGCGCCTTTGCTCCCGATCAGCCAGGCTGTCATAGGCCCACATCAAAACCGTGGTATGCAGGCAGCCGATCTCACTGACAAAAAGGCCCATGAATGTGTTCAGGTGCCGCTTTTGCACCGGAAATCCCTCGGCCTCATATTTTTTCAACCAGCCATCCACTGTGCCTGGCTTGAAGGTATAGGTGCGGTGTTCAACGATCATCGGAACGTTCTTCCTGAATTATTTCTGCCATTTTTTCTCCGATCATTATTGCCGGAGCGTTGGTATTCCCGCTCGAAATGATCGGCATGATGGAGGCGTCGGCGACCCGCAAACCTTCAACGCCCCGTACTTTGAGTTTTTCATTGACCACCGCCATGGTGTCTTTGCCCATTTTGCAGGTCCCCACCGGGTGAAATGTGGTCATGGCGTTGGCCCGCAGCCAGGAGGTGATCTCGCTGTCGTTTTCGAGGTCAGCGCCGGGCGCCAGTTCTTTGCCGCGAAACGGCGCCATGGGTTTCTGGGCGATGATGTCGCGCGCCATGGCAATGCCGGTAATCATGGTGTCAATATCAAACTTGGACTTCAGATAATTGGCCTGGATTTTCGGCGCGTCGTTTGGATTTGCCGAACGAAGGGTAATTTCGCCGCGGCTTTGCGGGTTGACCGGCCCGACCCTTAATGAAAATCCGTGATTGACCACATTCGGGTCGCGTTTTCTGAACGGGTTTGGAATGTAAAGGTTGGCCGTGCTTTCCAGTGCCGGCATGAAATGAAGCTGAATGTCCGGGGCGATTTGCCCGGCGCTGGACTTCAAAAAGGCGCCCGATTCATAGGGAAAAGTGGTGGCAACGCCCTCACCGAACATCATGCCCTGCGCCAGGGACACCAAAATCCTGTCGGCGCGCAGATCTTTGTAAAGGCTCACCGGCCGGGTGCATTCCCAGGCCATGACGCAATCCACATGGTCCTGCATGTTCTTGCCAACACCGGGCAGATCGACAACGGTTTCAATATCGTGCTGGCGCAGTTCATCGGCCGGTCCAATTCCCGACAGCATCAACAACTGCGGCGAATTCACCGTCCCCGCAGAGATAATGACCTCCCGCTCGGCATGAATTTTGCGCGTTTGCCCGTTGACCGTAACGGTGATCCCTACCGCCCGACCGTTCTCCACCAGAATTTTTTCCGTCAGCGCCCCTGTTTCAACCGTCAGGTTTTCACGTGCCATGGCCGGCCGCAGAAAAGCAAACGAGGTTGACCAGCGTTTTCCGGCGCGAATATTGAAATCAAACTTGCCGACGCCTTCCTGGTTTTCGCCGTTAAAATCATCATTGCGCCGATGGCCCGCCACCACGCCCGCATCAACAAAGACATCGTGCATCGGGTTGACGCCACGCGCCCGGCACACCGTTAATTCGCCGTCGGCGTTGTGAAATTCGTCCTGGCGCTGAATATGCCCCTCGGAACGCCGAAAGGCCGGCAGCACCTCGTCATAGGACCAGCCGGGCAGACCCATCTGCGCCCATCGGTCGTAGTCATTCCGGTTGCCCCGCACATAGATCATGCCGTTGATCGTAGAGGTGCCCCCAAGCACTTTGCCCCGCGGCCAATAAAGCGAACGGTCGTTCAGAAACGGCTCCGGCTCGGTATGATACCCCCAGTTGTAAATGCCTGACTGAAAAAGCTTGCCCATCAGCATGGGCAGACGAAACAACGGGTTCGCGTCCTTGCTTCCCGCCTCGATCAGCAGCACCCGTGCATTTCTGTCGGCGCTCAGCCGGTTGGCAATGACGCACCCGGCCGAACCGGCACCCACAATTATGTAATCGAAGGTTTGTTGCGTACTCATGGCCTCACCACGCAACCCTTTGTGCACCCAGTCCGGATAAATACCGGTTGCTGGCAATAAACGGGTTTTCCTGCGCCAGCACCCCCGCCGCGTCGGCAGGATGCGGGCGCCGGAAAACGCCTTCGCCCGTAACACCCGCCAGACGAAAATTTTCAATTGCAGTGTCACCAAACGCGATGAAAGCGACCGGATTTTCGTTTTGCCGGCAATGGCCAAGGACCTTTTGGATCAGGGGTCGCCATACGGGTAAATGGCCGTCGGCCTGATGGGCATCAATATTTTTGTCGAACCGCGAAATCGTCAGCGATGAATTGAGTAGCAGCACCCCCTGTGCCACCCAGTGGTCAGCCAGCAAACCGGGCCCGTGAAGCTCAAACACACGGGTTTCGATATCGGTGAGAAGCTGCGGCCAGTCACTAAAGGAGCGCGCATAATCCCGGTTTCCGGTGCGCGCCTCGCAAATTTGCTGCATGAACACCCGAACGCTTTTTGAAAACATTTTGTTCAGTTCGCGCCATTGGGCCACCTGACCCGCCTCAAACGCCCGCCCGGTGGCAAATTCCGGCGACGGGTAAGGGTCCTGGCCAAGAATGACGCACCGCACATTGCTGGGATCAATCCGGTCAAAGGCGCGCAACATGTGCGCGCCCTCCGGTTCACCGGGAAAGTGCGCACGGGCACGGGAGGGGAAAACCGGCTCCCAATATTCAAGTTCCAAACTGGCATCGGCCTGATCGAAACCCAGTTCGACCTTGTCGAGTACACGGCACCAGTTGTCAGGCAAATCCAGTTGCCATCCGTCCAGAATTTGCCTTAGCGCATCAACAAGTTTGACCGGCATGGTTTCCCGCGTTCCTCACTTAACGGGAGCAAATCGATCAAAACTTGACGATAGTGTCAACTTATTTTTTTGGGAATTGTGGGCTGCTAGACATTTTTTGACCGGAGCAGGACTTGGTGAAATGCCTCGATCGTGCCAGAACAAAGGGCGGAATTTGCCGGTTTTTTCCAATTTTTACCAAGCTATTCAAACCGGTACGGAGCACCTGATGGGCGACACTCTCATTCTCAAATCCACGAAAATCCCTGAAGAGCGTATCCGGGCCAGGAACGAGGCAAAAATCCTCAAAGCGGCTGTGGATTTATTTTCCCGCAAGGGATTTGACGGTACGAGCATTACCGAAATCGCCCGGATCTCCAGCCTGCCAAAGGCAAACGTCTACTACTATTTTCCGAAAAAAAACGACATTTACACCCGGCTGATCGAAAAGGTGATGGCGGGTTGGGACAAGGCTTTGGAACACATAACGCTGGAGCGGGAGCCCCGGGCGGCCTTGAGTGACTACGTGAAGGCAAAGCTGGAATATTCACGCGACAACGCCATTGAATCGCGGTTTTTTGCCAATGAAATGCTGCGTGGCGGACAGTTTTTTTCTGCCCTCCAAAAAGCTCATATGCGCAGTGTGACCCGCAAACATGTGGAGGTGCTCAACCATTGGATCGCAGCCGAAAAAATGGTTGCCGTTGATCCCAATCACTTCTTCATGATGCTGTGGGGCGCTACGGAATATTATGCCAATTTCTCTATTCTGGCGACCGAAACACTTGAAAAACAAAAGCTTGGAAAAAAAGACTTCGAAGCCGCACATGCAACGATCATGAAGACAATCATCCACGGTTGTCTGACCTGACCGAGACCTTTTGCACCACGTCCGAATAAATTGTGGCGGCGGCACCAGGGAAATGGCGACAAATCTGGTGAACACGGCAGCAATTTTTTTGAATTTTTTTTAGTAACCCTTGTGGCCGCCATCGCTCGCAATGACGGCGCGCGCGGGAATTGGCTGGAGCGGCTGCGTATTCAGATCGAACCCACCGTTTTCAGTTTCGTGCGCGGATGCACCTCGTTCTGGCTCATCACCGTCGTCTGGGGGCGGAAGCGCTCGATTATAGTGCGGATATGGGTGCGAAGCCCCGGTGAGGTGACCAGAGCGGGGATCTCGCCCATCTGGGCGGCACTTTCATATGCGGTCTGCACGGCGGTGATGAAATCTCGCAGTCTGGAGGGCGCCATGGCCAGATGACGCTCCTCGCCCTCGCCGGCCATGGCTTCGTGAAAATCGCGCTCCCACTGGGGGGACAGAGTGAGGATGGGCAAGCCACCATCGGCGCTGGCGTTGGCGGCGCAGATCTGGCGGGAGAGCCGGGTGCGAACATGTTCGGCAATCGCGCGCGGATTGCGCCCTGAACCGGCCACCTCGGCGATACCTTCCAGGATGGTGGGCAGATCGCGAATGGAGACCCGTTCGTTAAGCAGGGTTTGCAGTACCCGCTGAATGCCCGAAGTGGTGATGGCGGAGGGAACGATATCCTCCACCAGTTTCTGGTTCTCCTTGGACAGGCCGTCGAGCAATTCCTGCACATTGGCATAAGACAACAGATCGGCGACGTTGGCTTTCAGGATTTCGGTGAGATGGGTGGAAATGACCGAGGCCGGATCGACAATGGTTAACCCCTTGATCTCGGCTTCATCGCGCAGGCCCTGATCGATCCAGGTGGCAGGCAGGCCAAAGGTGGGTTCGGTGGTGCGGTTGCCAGGCAGATCGATTTCACCGCCGGCGGGGTCCATGACCATGAACTGGGAGGGGAAAACCTGGCCGCCGCCCGCATCGACTTCCTTGATGCGAACCCGGTAAATATTGGGTTCGAGCTGCATGTTGTCCAGAATGCGCACCGAGGGCATGACAAATCCCAGATCGGTGGCCAACTGACGCCGCAGGGCCTTGATCTGTTCGGTCAGACGGTCGCCGCCGGCGGCGTCTTCCTTGACCAGGGTCAAAATTCCATAGCCCAACTCCAGTTTGAGAATGTCCATTTTCAGGGCATCGGAAACCGGAGCATCGGCGGGGGCGACTTCGGCGGTCTTTGTGGCCTCGCTTTTTTCTGTTTTCTCGGTATCGGCCGCTTCGGCCAGTCTGCGGCTGGCGCGCCAGCCGATATACCCCATGACCCCGGCCAGGGCGACGAACGGCAATGTGGGCATGCCGGGCACCAGGGCCAGAACCAGCATCACCGCCGAGGACATGCCAAGGGCTTTTGGATAGCCGGTAAACTGGGTGGCAAGGGCCTTGGAAGCAGAGCCGGACACCCCGGCCTTGGAAACCAGAAGTCCCGCGGAGGTTGATACGATCAGGGCGGGGATCTGGCTGACCAGCCCGTCACCCACGGTGAGCAGGGTGTAGTTGTTGGCGGCGGCGCCAAAGGTCATGCCCTGCTGCCCGACCCCGATGATTATGCCGCCGATGATGTTGATGAAAGTGATCAGCAGGCCGGCAATGGCGTCACCACGTACGAACTTGGAGGCGCCATCCATGGCACCGAAGAACGAGCTTTCATCCTCCAGTGTCTTGCGACGGGTCCGCGCCTCACCCTCGTCAATGAGTCCGGCGCTCAGATCGGCGTCAATGGCCATTTGCTTGCCGGGCATGGCGTCAAGGGTAAAGCGGGCGGCAACCTCGGCGATACGACCCGAACCTTTTGTAATAACAATGAAATTTACGATAATCAGAATGGCAAATACGATGATGCCTATGACAAAATTGCCGTTCATGACAAAATTTCCAAAGGCTTGAATGACCTGGCCGGCGGCGTCGGTACCGGTGTGGCCCTCGGCCAATATCAGCCGGGTGGACGCCAGATTGAGGGCCAGACGCATCATGGCGGCGATCAACAACACCGTAGGGAAGGCGGAAAACTCAAGCGGTGTGCCAATGAACAGGGAGGTCATTAGAATAAGGACCGAAAAAACGATCGATACCGCCAGCAGTAAATCAAGCAAAAACGGCGGCAGGGGCAGGATGAGGACCATGATAATGGTCACCACACCTACGGCCAGCCCGATGTCGGCCTGCCGCAACAGCGTGCCTATTTGCCCCAGGGTGGGCAGGCGGAGCGCGCCGGCGCGACCGCCCGCGGTTGCTTTCCCGGCAGCAGGTGCCGGTTTACCGGTCGCTGGCTGGCTGGCCGTGTCCGTCATCGGAGCAAAAATTCCACGTCAGACCCCACCATTCAGGCGGCGCTGGAGCGCTGGGCGCCCGGGGCGGGCACCGCGGTGCCCGCGTCGGTATAAAGATTAAGCTTGTTGCGCAGGGTGCGAATTGAAATTCCCAGCACATTGGCGGCGTGGGTGCGGTTGCCCAGGCAATGGTCGAGTGTATCCAGGATCAGGCCCCGTTCCACATCGGACACGGTCTGGCCGACCAGGGATCGGGAAACGGACTGGGCCGTGTGGGCAACCAGCCCGCCGATAGGGTCCGGGCCGGCATCGCTTAAACCCGTGCCGTCGGGCAGGCGAATGGCTTCGGTGCCAATGGTATCACCCTCGGCCAGCAGCACGGCACGGTGCAGGGTGTTTTCCAGTTCGCGCACATTGCCGCCCCAGCGCGCGCCAAGCAGTTCGGTAAGCGCGTCAGGGGACAGGGTCCGGTGGGGCAGGCCGTTGGCTTTTGCATATTTTGCCACAAAATGGTCGGCCAGCAGCTCGATATCGGCGGGGCGATCCCGCAGGGCCGGCAATTTCAGATTGACCACATTGAGCCGATATAAAAGATCCTCGCGAAACGTACCTTCGCGCACCGCCTCAGTCAGATCGCGATTGGAGGTGGCAATGATACGAATGTCGATCTTGACCGGCCGGTTGCCACCGACCCGGTCAATGACCCGCTCTTGTATGGCGCGCAGCAGTTTGGCCTGCAGGCGGGGGTCCATTTCGGATATTTCGTCCAGCAACAGCGTACCGCCATCGGCTTCTTCGAATTTGCCGATGCGGCGGGCAATGGCGCCGGTAAACGCACCTTTTTCATGGCCAAACAATTCACTCTCGAGAAGATTGTCGGGAATGGCGGCGCAGTTGATGGAAATGAACGGTTGGGGTGCGCGGGCGGAACGGGCATGGACGTATTTGGCCATGACCTCCTTGCCGGTGCCGCTTTCGCCGGTAATCAGGATCGAGGCGGTGGAGCGGGCCACCTGTTCGGCCAGTTTTATCACTTTGGCCATGGCCACATCGCGATACAAAAACTCAGTGGATTCCCGGGCAACCGCGGCAATAATTGCCGCTATCAGTTCGGCGTCGGGGGGCAGGGGAATGTATTCCTTGGCCCCGGCCCGAATGGCGTTCACGGCAGCGGCGGCGTTGGATTCTGTGCCGCAGGCGACCAGGGGCACATGAATGCGTTCGGCCTCCAGTGAGGCAAGCAGGGCCGGAATGTCCATCATGACATCAGCCAGCAACAGATCGGCGCCCCGCCCGGCACGCAAGGTGGCCAAGGCAATTTCGATGGTGGCCGCGTGGGCAACCTTGGCGCCGCCATCCATGGCCAGCTTGGTGGCCTGGGTGAGTTGCCCCTCCAAAGGGCCGATGATTAAGAGCCGCATGGGGATTATCCTGCCTTGATTATTTCGGTCATGGTCACGCCGAGCTTGGCGTCAACGAGTACAATTTCACCCCGGGCGACCAACCGGTCATTGACCAGGATGTCGATGGCCTCGCCGACCTTCCGGTCCAACTCGATCACCGTGCCGGCGTCCATTTTCATCAGGCTGGACACGGGAATACGCGCTCGCCCGAGCACAGCGGAAACGCGCACCGGCACGTCAAACACCGCCTCCAGATCGGCAGCGGTTTTCTCGCCCGGGGCCTGGGCGGGGTCGGTGCCGGTTGTGGCCTCGTGCATTTCTTCGAGTTTCATGGTGCCGGCGGGGGGTTCGGCGCCGGTACTGGCCCCCCCGGTGCCGGCAACGCCGGTGTCATTTGGTTCGTCCTGATCTGTCATGGCTTGGATCCGTTGGCGGTTGTTTCGGTACTGTCGAGAGGTTGGGACGCCCCAACATAGGCGTTGATCAAATGGTCGATGGTGTCGGCAACCGCGTCCATATCCCGCACAATGCCACCGTCGGCCCATTCGATGCGGCAATCGCCCGGTTTGATGTCGGGTTCGCCGATAATGATCAAACGCCCGGAAAAACCCTGCTCGAGGGCGCATTTTTCGGCCATTTCGCGTATTTGATCGGCCAAAACTTCATTGCAGCGGATTGCGATATGAGGGGTGTGGTCGAGGGAGGACAGGCATTCATCAAACAGGGCCTCGATCTCGGCCAAAGGCTGGCGTTCGATCAGACCCCGGGTCAGTTTACGGGCCATGCCCAGGGCCAGAGCAGCCGCCTGTCGGCGGTATAAATCCCGGGCTGAATCCAGCTCGGCAATCATGGCGGTGGTCCGGGTGGCGATTTTAGTGGCGGCGGCGGCGGTGGCTTCCGCCGCGCGGGCGCTGGCGGAGGCCTCACCCTCGGTATAGCCGCGCTTGCGGGCGCGCTGTTCAAGCTGTGCCATCTCCGCTTTACCCGGAGCCGCAATCGCGGCGCCGGCGCCGGCGCGGGCCAGATCCAGGTCGAAATTGAACTTTGGCGGGCGGGCGGTGGCGTTCATTACTGAATCATTTCCTCGTCGCCGGAATTCTTGGCGATTACGATTTCGCCCTTGGCAGCAAGGTCTTTTGCGGTGTTGACCATTTGAGACTGAGCTTCATCCACATCCCGCAGACGCACCGGTCCCATGGCTTCCATGTCGTCCTTGAGCATTTTGGAGGCCCGGGCCGACATGTTTGACAAGAAAAACTCCCGGGTACCTTCGTTGGCGCCCTTAAGGGCCAGAGCCAGTTCCGCCTTGCCCACCGATTGCAGCAATGTCTGGATTGCAGCGCTCTCCAGCCCGCTTAAATCATCAAAGGTGAACATGAGTGCCTTGATGCGTTCCGCAGATTCCCGTGAGATTTCCTCCAGTGTGGTCAGGAACCGCGCCTCGGTCTGGCGGTCGAACGAATTGAATATATCAGCCATCTGCTCGTGGCTGTCCCGGCGTTTGGTATGGGCCAGGGTCGACATGAACTCGGTGCGCAAGGTCGCCTCGATCTTGTCCAGAATGTCCTTTTGCACCGGCTCAATGGCCAGCATGCGCTGGACCACATCCATGGCCAGTTCCTCCGGCAAAGAGGCCAGGACCCGGCTGGCATGGGACGTGGAAAGTTTGGATAAAACCACGCAAACCGTCTGGGGATATTCATTTTTAAGAAAACTGGCCAAAACGTCCTCTTGGACGTTGGACAGTTTTTCCCAGATATTGCGACCGGCGGGGCCGCGGATTTCTTCCATGATCGAATCCACCCGGTCGTTTGGCAGGAAAGACAGCAAAAGTCGTTCGGTGGTGTCGGCATTGCCGGTCAGATTGCCGCTGGAGCTGACCTGGGTGACAAACTCAACAAAGACATCATCAAGCATGGACTGGGTGATGGGCCCGATCTGGACCATGGAGCGCGACAGTTGGCGAATTTCAATTTCGTCGAGTTCCTCAAAGATGGGCTTGCCGAACTCAGGCCCCAACGCCAGCAGCAGGGCGGCGGCTTTTTCCGTGCCGTCCAGCGGGCGGTGGGTGGCATCCTGCTTGATGACAAGCTGGGCGGCGCCGGCGGCGGTATCGGTTTTGGTCAAGGCGGTTTCGGCCATATCTTATGCCGCCTGATTGAGCCAGTCGCGAATAATCATCGACGTCTGCTGGGGATTTTCCCCGATCATCTCGCCAACCCGCTGAACCGTCTGGGCCTGGGCTTCACCCATTTTTGACGCCTGTTCCATCCAGGCGTCCTGGCTGGGATTTCCGCCCGCCCCGGAGGGTTGTGCGTTGGAACCGGCCCCGCCCCCATCGGCTGGTCCAGCGGTTGAACCCAATGTGCCAGCCGCTGCAGGGGCGGCCAGGGCCAACGGCGCATCTTCAGGTTTTAAGACGCGCCGGACCAATGGCCTGACCACGAAGAACAAAAGCGCCAGGGCAATGAGCAGGGTTACCGCCATTTCGGCGGCGGCAAACAGATCATCCCGGGTAAAACTGAACAGGCCGGACTGGGCGGCGGGCACCTGCAGATCCGGGCGTTCAGCAAACTGCATGTTGATCACCTCGACCTGATCACCCCGGGTCTGGTCGTACCCCATGGCCGAACGCACCAACGATAAAAGCTGAGCCATTTCCGCTTCCGGGCGGGCCTGATAGGCCGATGCCCCGGATCCATCCGTAAGATAACTGCCATCGACCACCACCGCCACCGACAGGCGTTTGACGGACCCGCTTTCAGTGATTTCGGTCAGGGTGCTTTTGGATATCTCATAGTTGATGGTCTCTTCCGTGGTCGAGGATTGTTCGCTGGATCCACCGCCCTGATTGCCGCCCACCGCACCGGGCAATTCATTGGCCACGGAGACCCCTCCGCCAGGGGAAGCACCGGTGGCGGCGTTGGTGAGTTCACGGGTCTGGGCGGAACGCACAACCTGACCGTCGGGGTCGAACGTCTCCTCGGTCCGGGTCATGCGGTTCATATCCAGTTCGGCGCTGACCTGCACCCGAACCCGACCGATGCCGAGCACGTTGGACAGGATTTCCTCAATCCGGGTGCGCATCCTGTTTTCAAACGAAAGTACGCGTTCCTGAAAAAGGGCGCCCATCCCCGCTTCGCCCTCGCCGGCAGCACCCGACGCCAGCAATGAGCCAGCGGTATCAACCACCGAAACCGCATTGGGGCTCAAACCCTCAATGGCGGCGGCGACCAGATGACGCACCGCACGGATTTCCCCTGCGGAAAGGGCACCCCGAACATCAAGAACAATGGAGGCGGACGGACTGGCCACCTCACGGCGAAACAGTTCGCGTTCCGGCAGCACCAGATGGACCCGGGCCGATTTTACCCGGCTCAGGGAAGAGATTGTCCGGGCAAGTTCGCCTTCCAGCGCCCGCACCTTGTTGATATTTTGTACAAATGAGGTGGCACCAAGTGTGTTTTGCTCGTCAAACACCTCGTAGCCCACCTGGCCCCTTGCCGGCAGGCCGCTCTCGGCCAGCGACATTCTAATGGGGGTGATCTGATCTCTTGGCACAAGTATGGCCTCACCATCACCGGCCAGTTTGTAAGGCACGTTCATGGTGTTGAGTTCAGAGACAATGGCAGCGGAGTCATCAAACGAGAGGCCGGTATAGATCGGCGCCATCTGCGGGGTGGTGATGCGGAACATCAAAAACCCGAAAAATCCAAGCAGCATGACGGCAACCACCACCATGGCCGCAACCCGGGCCAGGCCAAGCCTGTTCAAAAATCCAGTCAGAGAGTTCAAAGGGTCCACCGGTGTCAGTTTTTCAGCCCCCCCGCACCAAATCAGTTGTGCCGGGGTGGGCAAAAATTACCTAGTGGATGGTAAACAAGGTCTTAACTCTAAGTGCATAATGCGAAAAAGGTGGATTTTGGGGCTTTTTGGCGAACGGTGGATCTTTCGCTTTTGGAGTTCCGCTTCTTC